>CAJNDG010000003.1:0-189802 GCA_905221465.1 bacterium
CGCCGTGAAAAGGCGGTGTCTTAACCCCTTGACCAACGGACCTGAGCTTTTCGACTCTTTCTATTATACCTACTTTTTTACCTTTGTCAAGAACTTTTTTCAGTGAATTTAATTTTTTCTTTTCTTCACTAATTTAACCACTGCTTCTGTTCGTGCAGTGTGGGGAAACATATCGACCGACTGGATATACTGGAGATCATAGACTTTTACTAGTCTAACTAAATCTCGTGCCAAGGTCGAAACATTGCAGGATACATAGACCATTTTTTCTGGGACATAGGTCAGAATGGTATCCAGTAGCTTATCATCTAAGCCTGTACGAGGAGGGTCGACTATCAAGGCATCTGCTCGGTAGCCATCTTTATACCAGCGTGGAATAATCTCTTCAGCTGTTCCCGCTTCGTAATGGGTATTGTCAAACCCCATTCTCTGAGCATTTCTCTTAGCATCTTCTATGGCTTCTGGAATAATATCCATTCCTCTGAGACTCTTGACCTTCTTTGCGAAGGCAAATCCAATCGTCCCAACACCGCAATAGGCATCGATCAGATGATCTTCTTCGCTAACCTCCAGTGCTTTAACTGCTTCACTATAGAGAATTTCTGTCTGCTCAGGATTAAGCTGGTAAAAAGCTCGAGGGGAGAGAGAAAACTCATAGTCGAGTACTCCTTCTTGAATACTCTCTTGGCCCCAGATAATTTCCGTCTTTTCACCATAGATTTCACTTGTTTTCGCTGTATTTGTATTGACTGCAACTGTGACGACTTCTGGAAAATCTTTAACTAAATCTTTTACTAGCTGGGTTAAATTAAGCTGGCGATTTGTGACAATGATAATCTGGACTTGTCCCGTTTTTCTTGCTCGACGTACCATGATAGTACGAACGCCTAACGTTTTTCTCTCATCTGTAATTGGAATTTGGTGGTAAGTAAGAAGTTCAGCTAGGCGATTCGCAATCACTTGGGTTTCCTTATCTTGCACCAAACAGTCTTTCAACTCTACGAGATAATGAGAGTTTTGCGCATACAAACCTGCCTTGACCTGATTTTTAAATTTCCGAGTCTGAAATTGAAGCTTAGCACGGTAGTACTTTGGTTCCTGCATTCCGATAGTTGGACGGATTTCATAGTTTTCATATCCTGCAGGAGCAAATTTTTTCAGGGCTTGGTGGAGCAAATCCGTTTTGAACTCCAACTGTTTATCGTAGTGAAGGTGCATGATTTGGCAACCACCACATTCATTATAAATCGTACAAGCTGGCACGACCCGAAATTTCGACTTCTTATTAACCTTTAGTAATTTGGCTTCAACAAAGTTACGTTTAACAGAAGTAATCTGACAATAGATGTCTTCTCCTTTGAGGGCGCCTGGTACAAAAACGAGGGTTTTCTGGTAGAAACCGATTCCCTCGCCATTGATGCCCATCCGCTTGATTTGTAAAGGTATTTTTTGTTTGACTTTCAGATTCATACCCCTATCTTATCACATTTTAGGGTATAATAGAACTATGAAAATCACAAAACTTGAAAAGAAAAAACGTCTCTACTTGATGGAGTTAGATGGACAGCAAACCTCTTATATTACGGAAGATACCATTGTCCGTTTTATGCTATCTCGAGATAAGATCATTAGTAAAGAAGAACTTACCGAGATTCAGGACTTTGCCCAGTTCTCTTATGGTAAAAATCTCGCCCTCTACCATCTATCATTTAAAGCTCGAACCGAAAAGGAAGTTCGTGAGTATCTGAAAAAGTATGATCTTGATGAAAAAATCACTAGTCAAGTTATCGCTAATCTTAAAGAAGATAACTGGATTAATGATCGTCAGTACGCCTACTCTATCATCAATGCAAATCAACTTTCTGGAGATAAGGGACCCTATGTGCTAGCTCAAAAACTGTCTCAAAAAGGGATTGTCAAATCAACTATTGAAGATGTTTTAAAGGATTTTGATTTTTCAGAGGTTGCTCAACGTGTGGCGGAGAAACTGCTAAAAAAATACACGGGAAAGCTTCCCGCTCGTGCCTTGCAGGATAAGGTCATTCAAAGCTTGACGAACAAAGGCTTCTCCTATTCTGATGCTAAGAATGCCTTTGACGACTTGGACAGTCAAGTCGACCAAAAAATGACTCAAGAACTCATTTTTAAAGAGCTAGACAAACAATATGCTAAGTATGCTCGAAAGTATGAAGGATACGAACTAAAGCAACGATTGACTCAAGTTTTAGCTAGAAAGGGCTATGATTTTTCGGATATAGCAAGCGCTCTCAGAGAATATCTTTAACATTTTCAGGTAAAATTCAAAAAAATTAGACCAATTTATGATATAATAGTAGACGATAAACTTATAAATTGTAGAAAGTTGGTTAGTTATGAAACTTCCAAAAGAAGGCGACTTTATTACAATTCAAAGTTATAAGCATGATGGGAGTCTTCACCGTACTTGGCGGGACACCATGGTACTAAAAACAACAGAGAACGCTATTATAGGCGTCAACGACCACACACTTGTTACCGAAAGTGACGGTCGTCGTTGGGTGACTCGAGAACCCGCTATTGTTTACTTTCACAAAAAATATTGGTTTAATATCATTGCCATGATTCGTGATAATGGGATTTCCTACTATTGCAATATGGCAAGTCCTTACTATCTAGATGAGGAAGCCCTGAAATACATTGATTATGATTTGGACGTCAAGGTCTTCACTGATGGTGAAAAGCGTCTCTTGGACGTTGAAGAGTATGAGCGCCATAAACGCAAAATGAAGTATTCTGATGATTTAGACTATATTTTGAAAGAGCATGTTAAAATCCTTGTTGATTGGATCAACAATGGACGCGGTCCTTTCTCAGAGGCCTATGTCAACATTTGGTACAAACGCTACATAGAACTAAAGAATCGGTAAAGTTGTCAAGCCGGGGTGAGAGCCCTGGTTTTTTTATTGGAAAAACCCAGCCTGGAAGCTGGGTTAATTGCTATATATCTAATTTAGTGACAGTAAACTTGATATGAGAATAATCTTTTTCAACATCCTTATCCAACAAGAAAGCTGTGGCATCCTTCTTAACCTGAACAAGGTCAATGTTCTGAGCTTGAGCTGCATAGACGCATCCACAATAACATTGACGATAGATATCATACTCCTCACACATCTCCACTGAACGTTTGTAGCCTTGATTTTTCTTGAAATCACTTGGAAGATAGTGGGTTGTGTAAATCTTTTGCACATCAATTCCGATGCTGTTGATGGTTTGAGAATTCTTATGGGGACTGATGGTCAAAGCTGAACCAAAGTAGTCAAAGCCCAAGTCCATAGCTACCTGTGCTGTTTTATCCAGACGGTAGTCAAAACAAACCTTGCAACGGTCACCACCTTCAGGTTCTTCTTCCAGTCCTCTGACTAACTTCCGGTATTCATTGGGTTCATAGGGAGCTTCTAGGTACTGGACTGTATTGCCTGTTCGCTCATTGAAATCACTGACAAATTTCTTGGTGACGTAAGCTCGCTTGTGGTATTCTGCCTTGGGATGGATATTGGAATTGGCAAAATAGATGGTCACATCCGCGTATTTGGTCAGGTATTCTAGGGTGTAGGTACTACAAGGAGCACAGCAAACATGCATGAGAATAGTGGGACGTTGCTCATTTTTCTCCCAAACTTGAACCATTTTTTGCATAACACGGTCATAATTAATCTTCTGATTGGGATTCATCTTGCTCAGAATTTCTTCTACATCAATCATGTTCTTCTCCTTTTTCTAGTCTTATTTTATCATATAAGTTAGGAGAGCTCAAATCAATTTTAGAAGAGAAAACCATAAAAGGAGGGATGCATGTTCCCTCCTTTTGTGGTTTTTATAAGTTGCTTTTACATCATGCCACCCATCATGCTTGGATCCATTGCTGGAGCTGGGGCTGCTGGTTCCGGTTTATTAGCTACGACTGCTTCTGTTGTTAAAATCAAGCTAGCTACAGAGGCTGCATTTTGAAGGGCAGAACGACTAACCTTAACTGGGTCAATGATTCCTTCTTCAATCATATTAACCCACTCGCCAGTTGCTGCATTGAAGCCTGTACCAACTTCCGCATTTTTCAAGCGGTCAATAACGATAGACCCTTCGAATCCTGCATTGTGGGCGATTTGGCGAACAGGTTCTTCCAAGGCACGGAGAACAATATTGCGTCCTGTCGCTTCATCTCCTGTCAATTCCAAAGTTTCAACGGCTGAGATGACATTAACGAGGGCAGTACCACCTCCCGCAACGATACCTTCTTCAACGGCTGCACGAGTCGCATTAAGGGCATCTTCAATACGGAGTTTCATCTCTTTCAACTCAGTTTCAGTTGCAGCACCGACCTTGATAACTGCTACCCCACCTGACAATTTAGCCAAGCGTTCTTGGAGTTTTTCACGGTCGAATTCTGAAGTTGTTGTTTCAATTTGAGATTTGATGACAGCCACACGGTTAGCAATTGCTTCAGGATTTCCTGCACCTTCTACAATAACTGTGCTATCTTTATCAACAGACACTTTAGCTGCTTGACCTAAAGCTTCGATGGTAGCATCTTTCAACTCAAGACCAAGGTCTTCGGTAATAACAGTTCCACCTGTCAAAATCGCAATATCTTCCAACATCGCTTTACGACGGTCACCGAAACCAGGAGCCTTAACAGCAACGACGTTGAAAGTTCCACGAATCTTGTTCAAAACAAGGGTTGGCAGAGCTTCACCATCAACATCATCTGCAATAATCAAGAGCGGACGGCTGCTTTGAAGAATACTTTCTAAAAGTGGCAAGATTTCTTGGATATTTGAAATCTTCTTGTCAGTGATTAAAATGTATGGATTTTCAAGGTCTGCAACCATTTTTTCATTATCAGTAACCATGTATTGTGAGAGGTAACCACGGTCAAACTGCATTCCCTCAACCACTTCAAGCTCGGTTTCCATTCCACGAGACTCTTCAATGGTGATAACCCCATCTTTACCAACTTTTTCCATGGCTTCAGAGATATATTCACCAACTTTTTCAGAACGAGATGAAACGGCGGCAACCTGCGCAATCGCTTCTTTGTTAGCAACAGGAATGGCATTGTTCTTCAAGGCTTCAACGGCTGCAGCGACCGCAGTTTCAATCCCACGACGAATACCAATTGGATTTGCGCCAGCAGTAACGTTTTTGATTCCTTCGCGGACGATAGCTTGAGTCAAAACTGTTGCAGTTGTTGTTCCGTCACCTGCGATATCATTGGTTTTTGAAGCTACTTCTGATACCAATTTGGCACCCATATTTTCAAAATGGTCTTCTAGCTCAATCTCTTTAGCAATAGTAACACCGTCATTGGTAATTAATGGTGAGCCAAATGATTTTTCAAGCACAACGTTACGACCTTTAGGTCCCAAAGTTACTTTAACAGTATCTGCTAGAATATCAACGCCACGAACCATAGCTGAACGAGCGTCTGATGAAAATTTAATGTCTTTTGCCATACTTACTTTCTCCTATTATTCTTCAACGATTGCCAAGATACTAGATTCACCCACGATGAGGTATTTTTCATCCCCATCTTTAACATCAATACCTGCACGAGCTTCAACTAAAACATGATCTCCAGCTTTTACACTTGGAGCGACTAACTCACCGCTCAAGGTACGAACACCCTGTCCAGTAGCCACTACTGTAGCTGTTTTCGTTTCTTCTTGGGCTGATTTTGCGAGGACAAAGCCCCCAACAGTTTGTTCTTTTTCTTCGATTTTCAAGACCACACGGTCTCCTAATGGTTTCAACATCTGTTTTCCTCCATGATAAACTACATATTATTAGCACTCTTTATATCTGAGTGCTAATTCATAGTTCTATTGTATCACTTGGTCAGAAATAGTCAAGAAAAAAGTCTGACTTTGGCAAGATAAAAAGTCTGAGACCAACTCAGACTTTTCAATGTTTATACTCAATGAAAATCAAAGAGCAAACTAGGAAACTAGCCGCAGGTTGCTCAAAGCACTGCTTTGAGGTTGTAGATAAGACTGACGAAGTCAGTTACCTATACCAGCTGACGTGGTTTGAAGAGATTTTCGAAGAGTATTAAAATGGCAATTCTTCCTCTTCCAAGACCAAATCTGCCAAATCCTGTCCTACGTTATTTTCACGCATAGCACGTTGGGCGCGGCTTTCCAAAAGTTGGAATCCTGTGGCAAGGACTTCAGTCACATAGTTCATCTGGCCATTTTTCTCAAAGCGACGGGTACGAAGTTCTCCATCCACAGAGATAAGACTACCTTTAGTTGCGTAGCTTGCCAAGGTTTCAGCCAATTTTCCCCAAAGAACCAGATTGACAAAGTCAGCTTCACGTTCACCGTTTTGGTCTTTGTAACGACGATTCACAGCGATAGTTGCTCGCGCTACTGACTTGTCATTGTTGGTTTTGTGCAATTCTGGTGTAGACGTCAAGCGCCCGATCATGATAACTTTATTATACATATTTTCTTCCTCCTACTTATCTATTCGTAAGGAATCAAAAAAAGTTACAAAAATTTGTAACTTTTCGAAGAAATTTTTTATTTTTTATGAACCATGAAACCTGTTGCCTGTTGATTGGCCATAATGGTCATATCTGTAATCTGCACACGACGAGGCTGACTGGTCACATAGATCACTGTATCTGCAATATCCTGAGCTTGCAAGGCTTCGATCCCCTGATAAACCGTCGCAGCACGCTCTTTGTCACCGTGGAAACGAACTGTAGAGAAATCTGTTTCGACAATCCCTGGCTGAATGGTGGTCACCTTGATATCCGTTGCGATGGTATCAATTCGCAGGCCATCTGAAAAAGTCTTAACTGCTGCCTTGGTGGCTGAGTAAACAGCTGCCCCAGCATAGGCATAAATTCCTGCGGTCGATCCCATATTGATAATATGACCCTGATTGGCTGCTACCATAGAAGGCAAGAAACAGCGAGTGACTGCCATCAAACCCTTGACATTGGTATCCAACATGGTCAGCATATCCAATTCTTCATAGTCTTGATAGGGAGCCAAGCCAAGAGCTAGTCCAGCGTTATTGACCAAGATATCAATCTGCCCTATCGTTTCTAGAATATCGGAACAAACAGTCTTTACCATGGTCATATCCGTCACATCCAGAGGAAAAGTCCAAACTGTTTGATTTGGAAACGTTTCTGCAAACTCTGACTTGAGGGCCTCTAGTCTGTCTGTCCGTCGCCCTGTTAGAACGACATTCTCCCCCTGCTCCAGATAAGCACGCGCAATCGCTTCACCGATTCCTGAGGTCGCTCCTGTAATCACTACATTTTTCGCCATCTTATCCCCCTCTATCTGGTCTATCAAATACCGACAATTTCCTAGGCAGTCCAGTGTTTGGCTGGGTCAAATGGAGTTCCGACAATTTGTTCTTCTGATAATTCAATAACCCCACGTTTTTGCGGAGCATTTGGCAAATGCAACTCACGAGGGCTGCACATCATGCCAAAACTCTTTTCACCACGAAGTTCGCCTGGGAAAATGAGATTTCCTTTGGGCATCATAGCTCCAGGAAGAGCTACAATGGTTTTCAGGCCAAGACGCGCATTGGGAGCCCCTGCAACGATTTGCACTGTCTTATCACTTGCGACTGAAACTTGGCAGATGTTGAGGTGGTCACTATCTGGATGGGCTACCATCTCGACAATCTCACCAACAACAAACTTAGGTTCCTTGTCATTGACAATTTCTTCTGTAAATCCTTCCGCCTGCAATTCTTGGTTCAAACGTGCTACTTGCTCATCTGTCAAAAAGACTTGACCGCACTCTGCAATTTCAAACAAACTTGAAACTTCGAAAATATTCCAAGCTACTGTTTCTCCATTTTCTTTGAGGAAAACACGGGCAACCTTGCCTTTGCGTTCCACATCCAGTTTGGCATCTCCGCTATTTTTCACGATGACCATAAGGACATCGCCGACATGTTCTTTGTTATATGTAAAAATCATTCTTTCCTTTTCTCCTATTTCAGTCCTGCTAAAAAGTCGTTAATTTCTTCCTTGCTTTTACGGTCGCGATTGACAAATCGGCCGATTTCCTTGTCCTTTTCTAGCACAACAAGACTAGGAATTCCGTACACATCCCAGAGTTTGGCTAGATCCATGTACTGGTCACGGTCCACTCGAATAAAGGTGAACTCTGGATTGGTCTCCTCAATCTCTGGCAAGAATGGATAGATATAACGACAATCGCCACACCAGTCCGCCACAAAAAGGAAGACCTTCTTGCCATCTTGCTCGACAAAACCTGCTAGTTCTTCTATACTATCGGGAGTAATCATAAGACTTCCTCCTCATAGACTAGGTCTTCATTTTCATAGACAAAGGTATAGTGACGACCATCCTCGAAAATGACTCCTCCGACAAGTCGCTCTAGGCTACTTTCGTAGACTTGAACATAGAGAGTCGCAATCTCACCCATATCTGAGAAAAGTTCGCGCACGATAGCGGTCAACTCTTCTTGAGTCTTCATCAGTTTGTGGTTATCTGCTGCTTTTTTGGCACCCAAAGCGAGGGCACTTAGACCAGCCACAGTCAAGCCAGTCATCCATAATTTCTTAGCTTTCATACCATTCATTGTAACACAAAAAGGGCTCTAGGACAAATAGGGAAGCCGCAGAAAAGCAAGTAAAAAGCCTCTTCCTTAAAGGAAAAGGACTTCTTATACTCAAAGAGCAAACTAGGAAACTAGCCGCAGGTTGCTCAAAACAGTGTTTTGAGGTTGTGGATAGAACTGACGGAGTCAGTAACCATACCTACGGTAAGGCGATACTGACGTGGTTTGAAGAGATTTTCGAAGAGTATTATTCCTATTGCCAGGCACCTGAGTTGCCAACGTAGTAGCCATCTGGTGTGTAGGTATTGCGAAGCATCTTACCTGATGAAGCTAGATAATACCACTTACCATTGTCTTTGACCCAATCATTCGCAATCATGGCACCAGAAGAACTTACATAATACCATTCTCCCTTGTCAAAAATCCAAGTGCTTGCTTTCATAGAGCCTGAAGTTGATAAATAGTACCACTTGCCTTGGTCGTAAAGCCAATCATTAGCAATCATAGCTCCTGATGATTTAAAGGCATACCAGTTGCCACCTTGATAGAGCCAAGTTTGATTAAACATAATCCCTTTATCATTCATAAAGTACCAAGTTCCATTGTCTTTAACCCAAGCATTTTGAACTAGTTGGCCTTGTTTTTGATAGTACCAATTTTGGTCTGATTTTAGCCAGCTTTCTGCTTTTACAATCGGATAAAGTTCTCGGAAGGCTCCTCCCCCTTTGTAGGAATGACTGATCGATTCTGGTTTTGTAAATTTTAACTCACCATTGTCATGGTCTTTCCAAGCATAAACTTTTTGACCATTGATAGTCTCTGGTAAGGTAGCAGTGTAGGTCTTGGTTTGATAGTCCCATTTTGTATCAAGGTAGGTGTAATGGTCTTTTGATTCTTCAATACGGTAGTAGCCACTTTTCTCACCATTATATACATCATCTACCACTTTAGTGGACCAGATCTTTACTTCATTTCCACTCTTGGCCTCGACCTTGATATCTCCTCTATAGCCATAAGGTACGTAGAAATTCAGGTAACGCCCCTCTGTACCAACCATAGACTTGTCCTTTTCTTGACCTAGGAAATTGACTGTCTGATCTTGACCATTGAGACTGACCGTCCACTCGACTTTCTCAGTTTTTGGCAAATCCAAGACTTTGATATCTACTTCATGGCCATTATTAAATCGAAGAATTTTGCCATCTTGATACTTAACCCCACCCTTAATAACCCATTCTTCTTCCAATTCGAATGCTTTTCCTGAATGAGGGAAAGCCAGTAAAGCTAAACCTGCTAGAGACAAACAAAATAGTGTGATTTTTTTCATTGTATATCCTCTTTAGGAATTGTTATATTAATTATATCACTATCTATTTTTTTTGCAAATCTTATCCTAAATATGTTAGAAGAAACCTCTGAGATTGTTCTCAAAGGTTCGAATTTTGCTAATTGCTGTTCTCAACCGCTGCAGTGACAAAGGCAGTGTAGAGTTCTTCGGGACGGTTTGGACGGCTGGAAAGTTCAGGGTGATACTGACAAGCCACGAAGAATTTATTTTCAGGAATTTCCACAATTTCTACCAAACGATTGTCTGGAGAAACTCCTGAGAAGACAAAACCTGCTGCCTCAAACTGTTCACGAAAGGCGTTGTTAAACTCATAACGGTGACGGTGACGGCGTTGCACCACTTCTTGATTATGATAAGCAGCCGCTGCTTTAGAACCACGTTTTAACTTAGACGGATAAAGTCCCAAACGAAGGGTTCCACCCATATCCTCAACATCAACCTGGTCACGCATGATATCGATGATAGGGTATTTTGTTTCTGGTGCAAGTTCAGCAGAATTGGCACCTTCAAGACCCAAAACGTGACGAGCAAACTCGATACAAGTCAACTGCATTCCCAAGCAGACACCCAACATCGGAACATCATTCTCACGCGCATAACGGATGGCTTGGATTTTCCCTTCCGTACCACGTTGACCGAAACCGCCTGGTACGATGATTCCGTCCGCATCCGACAAGAGCTCCGCCACATTCTCTGCTGTCACATCATTGGCGTTGATCCAATTAATCTTCACTTCTGCGTCGTTGGCATACCCAGAGTGTTTCAAGGCTTCAACCACAGAGATGTAGGCATCTTGCAACTCCACATACTTACCGACAAGGGAAATTTTAACTTGTTTTTTCAGGTTCATGACCTTGTCCACCATAGCTGACCATTCTGTCATATCCGCTGCTGGTGCGTCTAATTTCAAATGGTCACAAACAATTTGGTCCATGCCTTGCGCCTGTAAATTCAATGGAATTTGGTAAAGGTGTTCAACATCCAAAGATTCAATAACAGCTTCTGGAGCTACGTCACAAAACTGAGCTAGTTTATTTTTAATGCCCTGACCAGCTGGTTTTTCTGTACGAATGACCAACATATTTGGCTGGATTCCCAAACCACGCAATTCCTTTACAGAATGTTGAGTTGGCTTGGTCTTCATCTCACCAGCAACCTTGAGGTAAGGAAGCAAGGTTGTATGGATGTACATGACATTATCTGCACCCACATCTGCCTTCATCTGACGAAGGGCCTCTAGGAATGGCAAGGACTCGATATCTCCAACGGTTCCACCAACCTCTGTGATAATGACATCAGAGTCGGTCGTTAGAGCGGCACGCTTGATTTTTTCCTTCAAAGCATCTGTGATATGAGGAATGACTTGGACAGTTGCCCCAAGGTACTCGCCACGGCGTTCCTTACGAAGAACTTCACTGTAAATTTTCCCAGTTGTCACGTTGGAATATTTGTTGAGATTGATATCGATGAAACGTTCATAGTGACCCAAGTCCAAATCTGTCTCAGCCCCATCATCTGTCACAAAGACTTCCCCATGCTGGTAAGGACTCATGGTTCCCGGATCGATATTGATATAAGGGTCAAACTTCTGAATAGTCACTTTGAGACCACGATTTTTCAAGAGACGACCCAGACTTGCTGCCACAATCCCTTTCCCAATAGACGACACCACACCACCAGTTACAAAAATATATTTCGTAGACATAGATTCCTCTTTCTAAAATGCTCAAGGCCTTGTTAACTACGAGGGGAGATAGAAAACAAGACCCTTATGAATAACGACTTTTCAAGAAAAACTTCCTGAAAAACAAAAATAGCTCCCTAGTAACTAGGGAGCCCCGACCTCTAAAAGAGGTGCCCGAACAATATAATACCTCAAAGCAGAACATTTGTCAACCCGAATTGGTAAAAGGTGAAAAAAGGAGATTGTTTTCAGAAAACCAACTAAAGATCCGCATCCAAACGGATGACCTGCTCAAGCAACAAAAAAAGGAGATCTTACGATCTCCTCTGTGAAGTCTTTTACTCTTCTTCACTCGTTTCAGCGTCATCGTCAGAAAACTCGTCGTCTTCTTCGTTAAGATCCACATCTTCACCCAAGTCATCAGGAGCGATTTCGTTAATTTCTGCATCGTAAGCTTCCACTTCATTTTTCTCATCATCTGGATTTTCATCATCGTATGAAAGAGCTGGATCTGCTTCGTATGCATCTTCGTCTTCTGGATCATCTGCATTGTAGTCAATGGCATCTGAATCGCCATCCATAAAGGCATTGACGCGTTTTTTCTTAGCTTTTGGTGCTACTTCATCGTCGTCACTTTCTTCAAGAGCGATGATCTCTTCGTCGATTTCGTCCACACCATACCATGAACGAAGACCCCATTTGTTGTCTCCAAGAGAGATGAAGCTACCGTCAAAGTTCAACTCTGTGTAGAACAAAGGCAAAGCTTCGCGGATATCGCTGTTTGATGTTCCAAGGTAGTTTTGAATTTCATTTACAAGATCGCTAAAATGCATCTCATGATCGCGACCACGAAGTTCCAAGATAGCACGCGCTACCTCAATCATAGATAGTTCACTTTTTTCTTGCCCAGCAAATACTTCTAATTCCAAAGCGTTTCTCCTCATTTTTACTACTATCGCCAGAGCAAACAGACTCTGACCTCATTTTATCATGTACTCTTTATTGTACGATAATTTTGCGGAATAGTCAAAGGTTAAGAAAAAATAAAGGTGAAATATTTCAGCTAATTGAAAGACCTGTGTAACATGACCACAAGTATATTGATTTATTTATAACTCAAGGCTGCAACTCCAATACCAACCACAAACTGCAAGAGGATTCCTACAGAGATAAAGGATTATTTGTTGCATCAAATCAAGTAAAAAGATCATTTCAGGTCCTGCCAGTAACTTCGTTTTCTTTCCTTTATTTCATTTTCCCTAGAATAGTGAAAAATCCTTCTCTTGTTAATGAGTTTCATAAGAAAAAGGCTGGAGAATCCAACCTTCCTATTTATTCAGCTAAGAGTACTTCTTTGATGGTTTGCTTTTGGAGTTTTCTGTTGGATAGATAAAAGAGGCTTTCATAAACCACAGCAAAACCGATCAAATTCCAGAAGCAAACATTCCCATCAAAGTGATGCTCAATCTTTTCAGGAACCGTATCTTTGATCACACCAATCAAGATTTCCATGATAGCGTACTGATAAGCCGTCCCAAGAACAAATCCTAGATAGGCCCAGAAACGATAGGGAGATAAGATATGACCTTGGCATTCACGATCTGTGTAGCCAAAAGCCTTCATAAGAGCCAGGGTTTCGCGACTTTCTGAGACGACAATCCCCAATGACAAAAAGAGAATAGAGAAAGAAAGGATCAAGCCAATCATGATCATCATGGTTTGGATAATGTCATCTGTGTAGTCCCTTAGACCAAAGGACAATTGAACCATGGCCGCAAAACACATAGAGCCAAAGACTACAAAAAACAGGATCGATTTTCTCCCCCAAATCAGCGACGAAGACAGCTCTTTTAGGAAGGATTTTTCTTTCTTAGGAGCACTTTTTTTCCTTTTGACCTTAATCGGTGTTGGGGATTTTTTCAATAGGTGAAGGGCAGGCGTTTGTAGTTGTCTTCTAGCATAGCCAATCGCAAGAACCATAAAGAAAGTCGTTGGCAGTATCACTAAAGCGATCAAGAGCTGCCAGTGAAAATGAATGGTAATTTCTGGCAAAATCCTCTTCTCATTGCGAAAGTCATAAAAATGTTCCATCATTAGAAAAGAAGCTAAATAGCCAAGAAGCGCTCCAACTCCAAAACTGAGTCCAAAAGCCCAAAATCGTTTAGCCAACTGGCCATTGCTATAGCCTAAAGCCTTTAAAATCCCTAATTGTTCCTTGTGATCATCGACAAATTGTTTGATATAAAAGCACATGAGAAAGATCGACGTCAAGGACAAGACGACTCCACTGACCATGGCCACCATCCAGGAAAGTGAAACCTGGGCATCATAATAGGCCGTAATCATCGGATTGGTTTTAGAAATCTCCAACTGCTCGATATCAAGATAAAAATTCAAGAAGAGATTGGCCACAAAAACCGCACAGGCTCCAATGATACTGACGACAACTAATTTTC
Organism: bacterium; assembly: GCA_905221465.1. Taxonomy (GTDB): domain Bacteria; phylum Bacillota; class Bacilli; order Lactobacillales; family Streptococcaceae; genus Streptococcus. The sequence continues at coordinate 14,086 of CAJNDG010000003.1, forward strand.
GAATATCTTTTACTGAAAACATGGCTTACCATCCAATCTCATAAGCAGTCTGTGGCTGATCATTGGTCACAATTTCAGTAATTTTGCCACTATTGACGCGAATGATGGTTCTGACCATATCCGCAATATTTTGGTTGTGTGTCACCATGATTAGGGTAAATCCTAGCTTTTCCTTCAACTTCCAGATATAGTCGAGAATCTTGCGCCCTGTTTCTTCATCCAAGGCCCCCGTAGGCTCATCTAAGAAAAGAATCTCTGGCTTTTTGGCTAAGGCACGAGCAATAGATACCCTCTGCTGTTCGCCGCCAGACAATTCACTTGGATACTTGTCCAGCTTATCGCCAAGTCCCAAATCCTCGATAATCTGCAAAAAATCATGATTGTCTGCCAGGTCAGCTCCCATCTTTACATTCTGTCTGACCGTAAGATTAGGCAATAAATAATACTGCTGGAAAATAAAGGCAATCTTCTCACGTCTAAAGGCCGTCAATTGAGCATCCGTGAGTTGTGATAAATCTTGTGCTTGAATGAGGATATGCCCCTCGTCTACCTTCTCTAATCCTGACAATACGTTTAAGAGAGTTGACTTGCCTGATCCAGAAGGACCGAGGATAACCACATCATCCTGGTCTTGAATCTGCAAATCAATCCCTTTTAAAACCTTGGTTTGGCCGTAACTTTTGTGCACATTTTCTAGTTGAATCATTTCTTTCCTACCATTTCTTTGATGAGAGATTGACAAACCTCTGTCAGTAATCCAATCACTTCTTCCATGCCGAACTGATAAATACCAGAAGCAACCATAGAGGCCATGCCGTGTGAGTAGATAAATAAATGCCGGTACAGGCGACTAGCCTCCTCTAACGTCAATGGATAGTCTGCGACAATCGATTCCAGAACCAATTGGTAACTATGATCCTTCATAGGAAGAAAATCTTGAAAGCGACGAATCGGATCTTTACTAGGATTTTGGAAAAGCAATTGAAAAAGTTGGGGCTCTTTTGAGGCGAACAGGATATAAGCAACCCCGACAGATCGAAAAGGTTTCTCATCTTCTAAAGCCTTTCGTATATACTCCACTACGACCATCTCTGCAGCAACAATAACCTCTGCTTGTAACTCGGCCATATTGGCAAATTGCCCAAAAATCACTCTCGGTGTGGCTCCCAGTTGCTCTGCTAATGCTCGAGCCGTCAAACTAGCCATGCCCTCTTCTCTCACCAATTGTAAAGCTGTCCCAATGATAGTCTCTTTACTAAATTTAACCTTTGGTGGCATAAGACTCCTTTCACGCAACTTTTGTTACGCAACACTTGTTGCATAAAAAGATACCATAAAAAAGAAAGACTTGTCAAGAAAAAACTGTAAAACACAAAACAAAAAACAGCGGACTTTTTATTTCTTTGCTACCCAGCCGATGGCATCGCTAAGTGGATTTTCGATATCAATCCAGATAAATTCGATGCCAATTTCACCATTTTTAAATTTGGTCAATCAAATACCGTTGATTTCTAGTTCATTGAGTCGTTGCCCTGTCAAGACTTCTCGTTCCTTCAACTGGAAAAGTTAAGGGGAACTAATATAAATCTTCAAGACTTCTGTATTCTATAACTTCATTCTTTATGATACTCTTTTTAAATTCAAAATGATTCAATGGATTATCGATTAATACTAACTTTGGAATATCATCCAGGTTGGTAACCAAGGATAAAATAAAATCTGATTTAAACTCTTTGGCTTTTTCATATTCTCTGGAAGTCAATCGAATGCGACCCTTAGGTTTTCGAATTCCTTTAACTTCGGCAAGATAAGAATGTTCTTGAACATCTACTTGGAAATCATATCCATCGCCATAAAGACGGGCATCGGTCAATAGTCCACCTTGAAATTTTTCTTCTTTATCAAAGTTGAGTATAAAATAATTTTCTGCTTCCATTCCAGTTTCTTGTAGGCGTTTGAATTTAGTTCTAATTATTGGTTTTTCAACGATGGTTATACCTGTTTTCTCCCCTTCACTTGCAAGCAGCATTTTAAGGATTTCTGCATAACAGTGAACATCTTCATTCCCAAACATCATATCAATTAAATCTTTACGAAAACGGTAAACTTCGGCTTTTTGCCACCAACCTTTCCGATTGTTCTCAAAATAGGGGGCAAATAAATCCATTCTATTTTTAACTACACCTGTCGTTTCTGCGAAACCCAAAGAAACTATATAACGATAAAACTCAGATTTACTAGAGCATTGAAACTCTTTTATAAACAACTTATCAAATTTGGCAAGACCATAGCCAATTAGATTTAACAATTCATAATGAGGGTGTTTGGACATAACTTTCTCCATCAATAGATATTGATTTCATTATACAAAAAAACACGGCTTACCACCGTGTTTCTATGTTTATTTCACCAACTTCTTCATCTCATCAATACGTGCGACTGTCGCGTCGTATTTGGCTTGGTAGTCAGCTTGTTTGTCGCGTTCTTTTTGGACGACTTCTGGTTTGGCATTGGCTACGAAGCGTTCGTTAGAGAGTTTCTTGCCTACCATGTCCAGTTCTTTTTGCCATTTAGCCAGTTCCTTGTCGAGACGAGCCAGTTCTTCTTCGACATTGAGGAGGTCTGCCAGTGGCAAGTAGATTTCTGCTCCTGTGATGACGCTTGACATAGCCAGTTCTGGTGCAGGGATGGTTGATCCGATTTCCAAGTGTTCTGGATTTGTGAAGCGTTTGATGTAGTTGACATTACTGTTAAAGAAGGTTTCCAAGCCGCTATCGCTTGTCTTAACAAGAATGGTGATTGGCTTGCTTGGTGCAACGTTTACTTCGGCACGCGCATTCCGAACGGCACGAATCAAGTCTTTGAGACTTTCCACACCTGTGTGGGCCGCAAGGTCTTCAAAGACTGGGTTGACAGTTGGGTAAGCAGCTGTGACGATAGAACCTTCTGAGATTTGTCCAAAGATCTCCTCTGTCACGAATGGCATGATTGGGTGAAGGAGACGAAGGATCTTGTCCAAAGTGTAAAGGAGAACAGAACGTGTGATGACTTTCTCTTCTTCGTTGTCGCTATATAGGACTTCCTTGGTCAACTCAACGTACCAGTCCGCAAACTCATCCCATATGAAGTTGTAGAGGATGTGTCCAGCCACACCAAACTCAAACTTGTCAAAGTTTTCAGTAACTTTGCCAATCGTTTCATTGAGGTTGTGGAGAATCCAGCGGTCTGTGACGTTTCCAGCTTCCTTATTGGTAACTTTTTCCACATTGGCAGTTGCTTGCTCAAGGGTCAAACCTTCATTGTTCATGAGGATATAGCGAGAGATGTTCCAGATCTTGTTAATGAAGTTCCATGAAGCATCCATTTTCTCGTAAGAGAAGCGCACGTCTTGCCCTGGTGCAGAACCGTTTGAAAGGAACCAACGAAGGCTATCTGTTCCGTACTTATCAATAACATCCATTGGATCAATCCCGTTACCGAGGGATTTAGACATCTTGCGTCCTTGCTCATCACGAATGAGACCATGAATCAAGGCATTTTTGAATGGCGACTTGTCAGTAAATTCCAAACCTTGGAAAATCATCCGAGATACCCAGAACGGAATAATATCATAACCAGTCACCAAAGTTGATGTTGGATAATAACGTTTAAAGTCTTCTGAGTCGACATCCGGCCAGCCCATGGTAGAGAATGGCCAAAGGGCAGAACTGAACCACGTATCCAATACGTCCTCATCCTGAGTCCATCCGTCACCTTCTGGAGCTTCTTCACCGACATATATTTCACCCTCAGCATTGTACCAAGCAGGGATTTGGTGACCCCACCAGAGCTGACGAGAGATTACCCAGTCATGGACATTTTCCATCCATTGGAGGAAGGTATCGTTGAAACGAGGTGGGTAGAATTCTACCTTGTCCTCTGTATCTTGGTTAGCAATAGCATTTTTCGCCAATTGGTCCATCTTGACGAACCACTGAGTAGACAAGCGTGGTTCAACCACAACACCTGTACGCTCTGAGTGACCGACACTGTGGACACGTTTTTCGATTTTAACGAGGGCACCGATTTCTTCCAACTTGGCAACGACTGCTTTACGAGCTTCAAAACGATCCATGCCTGCAAATTCGAAGGCCAAGTCGTTCATGGTTCCGTCGTCGTTCATGACGTTGACTTGTGGCAAGTTATGACGTTGACCAACCAAGAAGTCGTTTGGATCGTGGGCAGGTGTGATTTTCACGACACCAGTACCAAACTCAGGATCTGCGTGTTCATCTCCAACGATTGGAATCAATTTATTAGCGATTGGAAGGATAACGTTTTTTCCAATCAAGTCCTTGTAGCGTGGGTCTTCTGGATTTACCGCAACCGCAACGTCCCCAAACATGGTCTCAGGACGAGTGGTCGCCACTTCAAGGGCGCGTGAGCCGTCTTCCAGCATGTAATTCATGTGGTAGAAGGCACCTTCCACATCCTTGTGAATCACCTCGATATCAGAAAGGGCTGTGCGAGCTGCTGGGTCCCAGTTGATGATAAACTCACCACGGTAAATCCAGCCTTTCTTGTATAGGTCCACAAAGACCTTGCGAACAGCTTTTGACAAACCTTCGTCAAGGGTGAAACGCTCGCGAGAGTAGTCTACAGAGAGACCCATTTTGCCCCATTGTTCCTTGATGGTAGTGGCATATTCGTCTTTCCATTCCCAGACTTTATCTAGGAATTTTTCACGACCAAGGTCATAGCGGGAAATGCCTTCACCACGCAAGCGCTCCTCAACCTTAGCCTGGGTCGCAATCCCAGCATGGTCCATCCCTGGAAGCCAAAGGGTGTCAAAACCTTGCATTCGTTTTTGACGGATGATGATATCCTGAAGAGTCGTATCCCAAGCGTGACCAAGGTGAAGCTTCCCAGTAACGTTTGGTGGTGGAATGACGATAGAATAAGGCTTAGCCTTTTGATCGCCTGAAGGCTTGAAAACATCCGCATCAAGCCATTTTTGATAACGACCAGCCTCAACCTCGGCTGGATTGTATTTAGGTGAAAGTTCTTTAGACATGTGTTTGTCCTTTCTCTATTGTATTCATTTTATTTTGAATCTGCTTGGCAACTTCTTCTGCAGACAGATTCGTATTATTTATTTTAAGATAGTAGTGCAACTCATTCGGTTGATGTTGGGAATTTAATTGAAGTGTTTCAGCTGTCTCTAAAATTTCTCTTTCAGATACCTCAATATGTCGTTTTAAGGGTTTGTGCTTTAATCGATTCTCCGTTCGATTTCGATGTAAGCGCTCCTCAAGACTTGTTTCCAACTCCACAAAAAGAATCTCTTGATGATAGACATCCAACAAATCCTGAATTTGCTTCAAATACAGCAACTGGTACTGATTTGAAAAATCAATTACGTCTGTTAAAATTATCGGCCTATGATTCCGAGCGCTTGTTTCTAGAAACGAAAAAGTAAGCCCACGAACAAATTCCCACATTTCTTCTGTAAAGTCCTGATAGATTTCTAGTGCAAAATCAATGGCTTGATGGTTATAAAAGAGGGTAGCATTCGTCATTCGAGATAGTTCTTGACCAATCGTCATTTTTCCTGATGCTGGAGCACCAATGATGAAAAGATGCATCAAATCACCTCCCACTCACTCCTCAGCAAGCCATATATGAGACTGTCACAGCGATTGCCTTGGGCATCTTTGCGGTCTCGAATGCGAGCTTCGAGGGTGAAGCCAAGTTTCTCTGCGACTCGTTGACTTTGAAAGTTATATCCAAAGCAGGACAACTCAATCTTATGAAGATCCAGTTCTTGAAAGCCTAGGTCAATCAAGGCACACGCTGCTTCTGGAACATAACCTAGACCCCAATAGTCTGGATGCAAGGTATAACCAATCTCCAGCACATCATCTTCGTGGCGATGATTAAAATCAACAGAGCCGATGACCTTATCGGTTCCTTTAACGACAATTCCATAGCCCGCTGGGAGATTTTCCTTTTGATTGCGCTCAGGAAGGATATGCTCTAGATAATAAATCTCATCTTCCAAGGTCTTGACGGGCGGAAAGCCTGCTGGGTAGGCAACTTCTGGCAGACTAGCATAGGCATGAATATCTTCGGCATCTGCCACGGTACGGACACGCAAGACGAGCCGATCGGTTTCTAATCGTTCTGGTAACTCTGCTCTTGTCATCCTTCTACCTCGCTTTCTACAAAAAATCGCCCCTGCCATCTACATGACAGGGACGAATGTGTTTATCCGCGGTACCACCCAATTTCGGGCAAGGCCCGCAACTCTTGTCTTTGAAGGATATACAAAGACACTTTTATTTCATTTTCATCCATCAGCAACCAGTTTTGACACATTTGTGGACTTCTCAGCACCGCCACTTTCTGTAAAATGTGGGATCCAAAACACCTCTAATGGCTCTATTGTAGCAAGTTTTTCTCGGAAATGCAAGGCTCAAGAAAGATTACTTGAAGCTGATTCCGTGCTCTTTTAATTTCTTGATGGTAGCTGGACCAATTCCCTTCAAGGCAAGGAGTTCTTTTTCCGTCCAGTTTTTAAAGTCAGCAGCTGATTTGATGCCTTCATCATAGAAAGTCTTAGCACGATCTACTGAGAGGCCACCCAAAGTAGCTGCGAAATCTTCTACAGAATTGGCTACTTTTTGAGCTTGTTCCTTGGTCGCTTCTACTGCTTGTTCCACTTTTTTAGAGACAACTTTTCCTGCTTCGCTGGCAGATTTTTCTGCGTGTTTCACAACTTTCTTGGTCTCTTCGACAACTTTAGTCACCGTACTTGAAAATGCACCTGAGCGACGAAGGCTATTTCGCAATTGTTTTTTACGTTGGAGTTTCTTTGACATGATAAAATCCTTTCAATAAAAAATCCCTGCTCTGACAAGGATTTAATAAAGATATTCTATCAAGATTTTGGGAAAAAATCAAGAAAGTATCTGTATTTTAATAGTTTCTCTCACCAAACAAGCCTTCTGGCAAGTCATGGAATCCCTTGCCTGCCTTGAAATTTTCAAACTTACCAAGCAAGAACTGGTAGGCATCCAAACGGCTCTCGTAGCGAATCATGGCATCTTTGGCACGCTCGTCTTGGTCTTCTTCGTAGACTTTTTGACTTTCCTTGTGCGCCATGTCGTTGATCATGATCTGGGTATTGACCCAGGCTTCAAATTCCTTCATAAATTCCTGTTCGTAACTCATTGATTCTCCTTATTCTAATCCACGGAAATAGTCCGTATCAATCTCTCGGTAGGGCTGGATATCCTGAACATACTCTAGAACGCCTTGGAATTCCCCGTTTTCATCGTGTACCGCAGCATAGGTGATGTGGACAAACTTGCCTCGCGACTCTGACTTGAACCACATTTCATACTTGTCCTTTTTACCTTCACGAAGACCTCTCATAACAGCCTTCACCTTGTCTAGGTACTTGGGCGGATGGCAGAGTTCTACATTGCGTCCGACTTGGGACGGCGTCCGTTTAAAAATCATCTCATCAGCCGGCGCATTGTCATTGTAATACTGGAAAATATCGTCTTTATTGACAAAGGTAATCTCCATAGGGAGATGATTGAGGATGAGATTGGCCTGCTCGACCGAGAGATAGCCATTCCCAAAAGCCTGTTGACTATGACGGTCCAGCACTGCTTCCTTTTCCTTAGGGGTAAAGGTAATGGTGAACTGGCCTTCTGGCGTATCGATAACTTGTTGCACTTGGCCTTCAGCCGTGTCTAGCTGCACGGGCTCCTCTGCACTCTTTTCTTCAACGAAACTCTGTCGTTCTGGCACCCATTTCTCGGACGGACGAATGATGGCATAGCCGTAGGCATCGCTCTCCTCCGCAATCTGAATCCAGTCATCCTGGGTGAAGGACTCAAGAAGAATCATGAGGAGGATGGACTCTTCCTTGAAAATCATACTCTCAAACTCTCTAGCAAAAGCTTTGAAAGTTTCCTTTACACTGTTAATCGACACTTCTGGTAGTGCCTTAGCCGTCGCTAGAGCTGTCTGAAAAAGTTCCCTGATCTGATCATCCACTCCCCACATAACTTTTGGAGGTGAATCGTGACCATAACGCTCCATGATGGGGAAAAAGAGCTCTTCCTTGCGCTGGTAGTGGATGTCAAATTGCCCCAAAAGTCCCATTTGACGGACCAAACCCTTGCGCATCTCTGCCAGCATTTCCTCATCTTCCATAGACTCATAGGTATCTAACAATCTCCGAATGCGAATCAAGGCAGCACGGAGGGCTAGATTTTCATCCTTGAAGATGCGAACGGGGTGACCAGGGTGTTCGGTATCTTCCACTTCGACACCCTTAACAGCATTTTTAAAAAGATTAGCATGGACATCGCAGAGTTCCATGACATCTTCAAAGGTAACACCTGAGTCTGAGTTCATCAGCTCGTGCTCCATGAGGGAAATCTCGATGGCTGAAACACCCGTAAAAGTCGCATCAAAACGCTCCTGAACTGATTCAGGAGAGGCACCGTTGTGCAATTCTAACAAAATATCCCGTAGGATATGAATCCGTTCATCTGCCATTAGTCTAATCCAATCACTTCATAGCCGTTCGCTTCTAGCGTGCGGACAATCTTGTCCATAGGCGTTCCTTCAAGTTTAGAACCCTGCTTCAGCGATACTTTGCGACCGACTGTATTGCGCATCAAGGGATTAGCAAGTGGTTTAAAACCGAGCTCCACTAGGATTTCCAAAACTTCTGGGTGCTTGTCTACCACTTCTGCAACGGGTATTGACACATCGATGATATTGTCCATGACGACCTCCATTGTATGTTCTAATACTCAATGAAAATCAAAGAGCAAACTGGGAAGCTAGCCGAAGGCTGTACTTAAGTACGGCAAGGTGAAGCTGACGTGGTTTGAAGAGATTTTCGAAGAGTATAAAATGATTTTACTGCTTATATTATACCATATGGGAAGAGATTAAAAAACTAGCAGAAGAGTTCCTGCTAGTTTCTTTCATTTCAAGTTATTCCTTATCATCTGGTTTTGCTAACCATTGAGCCGTATCCATTAACTTATCTACAAGAAATAACTTTCCGAGACCAACAACAAGATTATCATCTTTTTTCATCGTTTTTATTACCTTTATACTTTGCATCGTAAAAAAGTAATTCCCGTAAGTTTTAGCTAACATCTTTATGAGACCCATATTACTCTCCTTCGATGATTTCAGCTTCTTTTCGGATAGTTTCTATGTCTTCTTGATATTGTTCTTCATTATAGTTAACTAATTTAGATAACTCCTGTTGCAAGCTTTCCCCCATCGGTTTCATGGTCGCAAAGGTTAAGCCACCTGAAATAATACCACCTAGGATAGGAATGAATTTCCCCATTCCTTTGGCTAGGCCTCCTTTTGTCAGATTAACTCCAAAAATCTTCAAAACTTTTTCTAAAATTGGATACCAAAGAGTTTTTGTCAAGGCTTTCTTGTTCACTACTTTTATGACTTGCTTGGCTACTGTCACACCGCCTGATCGAAGCAGAGCACCTGCGCCATTTACTCCCAGCATCACACCGAGGTACAGTAGGAGTGTGTTTTTAGCTTCCTCACTTAACTCATTGCGTGATGCCCAGAGATCATCAAATCCGTAAATATACCCTAGTTCTTGAGCTAATTTCAATGAAAAAGCATAAAACTGGGCTACGTCTGTCGGGATAGTGATCGCCATGACAATCCCTCCAGGTAGACCTGCCAACACCGAAGTTCCACTGGCTAACAGGACATTGTCCTTAATACAGGCCTTGGCCACTCTATCCAAGCTTTCCTGGGGTAACAAAGAAGTCGGCCCTTGTTCAATCAAAGTTGGAATATCCTTGCGGTCTAATTCCTTTGAAAACTTTTCTACTAAAAATTTCTCTCGATCAACTTTGACTACGGGAAGTTTTACCACCTGTTGCAATACTTGCATAGCTATATCTTGTTTAGCCATTTGTATCTCCATTTTTCATTCATATCAGACTTTATCATATCATACTATGTGAAATTTACAAATTTTTTAAACTGCGTTATACAAGGGCAACATATCGATGATTAGCAAACAGATTACTCTAACAAGAAAAAAGAGGGGCACCCTCTCCTTCTTAGTTTTTATCCAGATTGCGTAGCATCTCGTCAATCTTGTTTCCATATTCGATGGACTCGTCTTTGACGAAGGTTAAATCTGGAATTTTGTACAATTTCAAATTGCGACCAAGTTCACGTTTGATGGTACCAGTTGCTTTTTCAAGCCCGATTTGAGCTTTTTGGTTATCCGAAGCAAGGTTACTCAAAATGGTGTAGTAAACCTTGGCTACAGACAAGTCACCTAGCATCTGAACATCTGTGATGGTCACACCTTGGACACGCGGATCACGAACTTTCTTTTGCAAAATCTCATTGACTTCGCGCTTGATTTCCATGCCCACACGATCCGTACGGAAATGATTTGCCATGATATTCCTTTCTCTACTTTGAACCAAAAGCTAGGCCAGCAGACCTAGCTATTTTTAAACTTTTTGATTTTCAGTTCAAATTGAAACGAAGTTCAATTTGAACTCATTCGCTTCTTTCGCTGTGGTGAAAGTGATGGAACTGATTTATCAGTCTCATCACAGGGGATTTTTGAGACTCTAGGCTCAAAAATAAGCAATGAAACCATCGGTTTGCTTGCGTCCCTCACCACCTAAGAAAGGAGCAAAAATCTTAACGTTTGATTTCTTCCATGACGTATGCCTCAATCACATCATCAGTCTTGATATCATTGTAGCCATCAATCATCAATCCACCTTCACGACCGTTTGTAACTTCTTTGACGTCGTCTTTGTAGTGTTTCAAGCTTGCGAGTTCGCCGTCATAGATAACGACACCGTCACGGATAACACGAACTTTAGAGTCACGGGTAACCTTACCGTTGATAACCATGAATCCACCGATAGTTCCGACTTTAGATACCTTGAAGGTTTCACGGATAACTGCTTCACCGATAACTTTTTCTTCGAATTCAGGATCAAGCATCCCTTTCATGGCTTCTTCCATCTCTTCGATAACCTTATAGATAATGCTGTGGAGACGGATTTCTACATCGTCAGCTTCAGCTTGTTGACGCGCTTGTGGTGTAGGGCGTACGTTGAAACCAACGATAAAGGCATTTGAAGCTTCCGCAAGGGTCACGTCAGATTCGTTGATAGCACCGACTGCCGAGTGGACGATGGTAACTTTGACACCTTCCACATCGATCTTTTGAAGGGAGGCAGAAAGTGCTTCAACAGAACCTTGTACGTCGGCCTTGATGATAACATTAACTGACTTAAGCTCACCAGCTTTAAGCGTATCAAAGAGGTTTTCAAGGCTGACACGTTGGGTAGCTTGGCGTTGTTTCATGAGGGCACGTTTTGCACGTTCTTCACCGGCCGCACGCGCAGATTTTTCATCTTCGTAAACGGCAAAGTGGTCACCAGCCATTGGCGCTTCGTTTAGACCTGTGATAGAAACCGGCGTTGATGGGCCTGCGACCTTGACACGACGACCAAGATCATTGGTCATGGCACGGACACGACCGAAGGTATTTCCGACAACGATTGGGTCTTGGACATTCAAGGTACCTTGTTGCACAAGAAGGGTTGCGACCGCACCTTTTCCTTTATCCAAGCGAGCTTCGATAACAGTACCGATAGCACGAACTGTTGGGTCTGCTTTGAGTTCTTGGATTTCAGCCACAAGAAGGACTGTTTCCAACAATTCTTCGATATTTTGGTTGAATTTAGCTGAAATTTCAACAAATTCAGAATCTCCACCCCAAGCTGTTGACATGACACCATGCTCTGCCAATTCACCGATAACGCGTTCTGGGTTGGCACCTGGTTTATCAATCTTGTTGATAGCCACGATAATTGGAACGTTTGCCGCTTTTGAGTGGTTGATGGCTTCGATAGTCTGAGGCATAACCCCATCGTCGGCCGCTACAACCAAGATGGTAATATCGGTAACAGATGCACCACGCGCACGCATAGATGTAAAGGCCGCGTGTCCTGGTGTATCAAGGAAGGTGATCTTCTTGCCATTTTCCACGATTTGGTAGGCACCGATATGCTGAGTGATACCACCTGCTTCACCTGTCGCAACACGAGAGTTACGAAGGGTATCCAAAAGGGTTGTCTTACCATGGTCAACGTGTCCCATGATGGTTACAACTGGTGGACGCTCAACCAATTCATCTTCATTAAGATAGCCATCTTCGACGAAGAAACGTTCGATGTCGGCATTATCCACTTCAACCTTTTGTTTGGCTTCGATACCATAATCCACCATGAGGAGTTCGATGGTTTCTCCATCTAAGGATTGGTTTTGTGTGGCCATCACACCCATCATAAAGAGTTTCTTAACGATTTCAGCTGGTTCACGTTTGATACGTTTTGCGATTTCCGCAACAGTCATACCATCTGTATACTCAAATTCTGTTGGCAATTCGTGGAACTTACGCTCTGTAACAGGTTTTGGAGTCTGGTTACGGTTGTTTTGCTTGTTCCCTTTTTTATTTTTCTTGTTGTTATTCCAGTTACTATTTCTTTGATTTCTCACTTGATTCTGACTACTTCGATTCTTTTGTTGTTTTCTAGGACCATCTTCTTCGTGATCATAATCATCACGTTCTTTGTCTGGTCGAGCTTGTTTTTTACGACGTGTATCCACTGGCGCTTCTTTCGCTACAGGAGCTACTGTTATAGCTGGCTGCGTTTGTTCAGCTAGCTTAGCAGCTTCTTCAAAGATTTCCTCTGGCTCCTTGCGTTTGTTAGCTTGAGCCAAGGCTTCTTTGGCTGCTTGCGATTGTTTGAAGCGCTCCTCGCTTGAGCGTGCGTACTCTGCATTTTGTTCTGCTTTTAGGGCTGCTGCACGGGCTTTAAAGTCAACACGTGGGCCAGCTTGTTTTGGCTGGAAGTCTTGTTGCTGACGGCGATCATTGCCACGATTCCCTTGACCTTGTGGTTTTTTCCCTTGGTCGTTAAAACGGCGGTTGTCGCGATTTCCTTGACCAGGTTTGCTACCATTACGACCGTCGTTTTTTTGACGGTTGCCGTTTTGTTGTTGGTCACGGTTATTGCCCTTGTTTTGTTTGCGTCGCTCTGCCTGCTCTTTAGCACGCGCCTCACGCTCCGCCTTGAAGTTTCGACTCTGTGGTCTTGCGGCCACTACTTTTTCTTCTTTAGGAGCTGCAGGTGTAGCTGATTTGCTTTCTTCCTTAGCGGCAGCTGGTTTAGCTGATACAGGCTTTTCTGCTTTCTTTTCTACACTTGCTTTTGGTGCTGCAGGTTTTGCTTCTGCCTTAGGAGCAGGTGCAGGTTTAAAGCTAGCTGCGATTTGTTCAGCAGCAGCAGCTTCTACGCTCGATGAGTGGCTTTTCACATCCAAGCCCAACTCTTTTGCACGCGCTACAACTTCTTTACTTTCTTTTCCAAGTTCTTTTGCGATTTCGTACAATCTTTTCTTAGACAAATCATGTCCTCCTCTTCTATTCCATAAGAGACCTCATTTTCTTTGTAAATCCAGCATCTGTCACAGCCAAAACCTTTCTCGATTTTCCGACTGCTATGCTTAATTCCAGTGTTGAAAACACGGTTATAACTTCTACTTGATAATAGTCACTTTTATCTTGAATCTTCTTGGTCAGATTGGGACCAGCATCATTGGCTAGAAAGACTAGCTTGGCTTTCTGGTCTTGGATGGCTTTAACCACCAATTCCTCACCTGATATGATCCGGCCTGCTCGTTGAGCAAGTCCCAAGAGATTACTTATCTTTTGCTTATTCAAGTCCTAACTCTCTTCTTTTCACTTTGTGATCCACATAGGCGATCAACTCGTCATAAAAGCTTTCTTCCACTTCCATGTTAAAGCTGCGGTTAAAGACTTTCTTCTTTTTTGCCTCTAGGGCTTCTGCATTGTCTAGCTTGATATAAGCGCCACGACCATTGGCCTTGCCTGTCGGATCGATAAAAACCTGTCCTTCTTTGTTCTTGACAATACGGAGCAAATCACGCTTATCAATCACTTCATTGGATACAACAGACTTGCGCAAAGGGATTTTTCTTGTTTTCATCTTTCCCTCCTCTAGCAACTTTTATTCTTCGATCAATTCGTCCGCAGCTGCGTAATCCACTTGACCTGCTTCTTCCATAGCTTCAAATTCGCTGGCAGACTTGATATCGATACGGTAACCTGTCAAATGAGCCGCCAAGCGAACGTTTTGTCCACGACGACCGATGGCAAGAGAAAGCTTGTTATCAGGTACAACGACTAAGGCACGTTTGCTGTCATTTTCATCAAAGATAACTTGGTCAACTTCTGCCGGTGCGATGGCATTGTAGATAAACTCAGCTGGATCTGCTACCCACTCGATAACGTCGATGTTTTCTTCAACAGGAATCATGCGGTCACTCTTGGCATCGTAACGAGCTGGGTGGAATTTGCTGGTGATCTTCTTGATGTTAGCACCACCACGACCAACGATTGTCCCAATAGCATCCACGTTTGGATTGTGGCTACGAACAGCAACCTTAGTACGGTCACCAGCCTCGCGGGCTACGCTCATGATTTCAACAGTTCCATCGTACACTTCTGGAATTTCTTGCTCCATCAAGCGTTTGATCATTTCAGGATGGCTACGGCTAACAAAGACGTTTACGCCACGAGGGTTATCTTCAACCTTGTAGACATAGACTTCGATACGGTCGTGGGAAGCAAAGACTTCTCCAGGGATTTGGTCTTGTTTTGACAATTGGGCTTCGATGCTGCCAAGGTTGACATAGATAAAGCGGTTGTCAAATCGTTCTACTGTACCAGACATGATTTCTTGTTCATGTTCTTTATAAGTATTGTAAGTGATGGCACGTGTTTGCTTGCGCATTTTTTCCATGATGGTTTGTTTAGCAGATTGGGCTGCTACACGACCAAACTCAGCTGGTGCTTCTTCAAACTTGATTTTATCACCAAGTTCATAGGCTGAATTAATGGCAAGGGCATCTTTCAAGCTGATTTCCAAACGGCTATCAAATACTTCATCTACAACTTCACGGACAGTATAGACAGTAAAGTCACCTGTTTTTTCATTGAAGTCGATGGCTACGCTGTCAGATTGACCATAGCGTCTGCGATAAGCGGAACGAAGCGACTCTACTACTGCGTCGATGATGTCTTCTTTTTTGATTCCCTTGTCTTCTTCCAAAATGCGGAAGGCCTCTAGCATTTCTTTACTCATGTTCTTTTCACTTTTGAATCCTCAAAAGCTATCCTTTCTTTTCTATAGTTTTACTGCTAAACGTGCTTTTGATACTAAACTGTATGGAATTTGGACGGTTTTCTTACGAGTTTTATCCATATATTCCACAGTCAACTCATCGTCTTCAAAGGCCAACAAGGTTCCCTCAAAGACTTTTTGCTTATCGATAGCTTGGTAGAGCCCGACATGGATGTATTTTCCAACTGCTCCAGCGACGGCATCCTTGGTTTTCAAAGGACGTTCCAAGCCTGGACTGGTGATTTCTAGGAAATATTGTTCTGGGAAGGGATCGGGCTTGATGGTGTCTAGGACAGGACTGATAATTTCTGTCAGGTCTGCCGTGTCGTTCAAGGTAATTCCTTCAGGTTTATCTACAAAAATACTGAGAATCATGTCACTGCCAATCTTTCCATACTCGATATCCACGAGTTCAAAAGGTGCTTGGATGACAGGTTCTACAACTTCTCTGACTAATTCTACGATTGTTGCGATTGCGTCCACCTCCTCATAAGCAAGAGGCGAAGATATTTCCCCGCCTCTCTTTCTCATATTCTTACTAGCAGTATAGCACATTTGTCAATTTATGTAAAGCATTAGCACTCAAACAGCTGGTTTTCAAGCTATTTCTTAAAATTTTGCTTCAACTCGGTAGATCACTTGACCCTTGCTTGAGAATTTTTGCTCATACTCTGTCATGACATTGCCTTCAAAATCACTGGCATGCAAGTCTAGCCAAACATCATTGAGTTTCATCCCATACTGAGAAAAGCTCACTAGACTATACTCAAATAAGCCACGATTGTCTGTCTTGAAATGGATTTCCCCATTCTCAGGCAAGATGCGCTTGAAGGTATCCAGGAAACTCTTGTAAGTCAAACGACGTTTTTCATGGCGTTTTTTAGGCCAGGGATCTGAAAAGTTTAGGTAGAGACGATCAATTTCACCGTCTTCAAAGTAGTCGGTCAGATCTGAACCATCTACCCACAGCAACTTGATGTTGGGCACTCCAACTTCTAATACCTTATCCAAGGCATAACTCAATACCGACTTTTGGATATCAATCCCGATGTAGTTGATGTCAGGGTTTTGTTTGGCCATTCCTGATACGAAGGCCCCTTTCCCACTTCCAACCTCAACATGAATAGGATGATCATTTCCAAACAAGTCTCGCCATTTCCCTTTTGCTTCTAAGGGATTGAGGACTACATACTGAGGATTTGCCTCTAGTAATTCTGTCGCCCCTTTACGATTTCTAACTCTCATCTCTTCTTTCCATACTTATCACGGAAGACACGCAAGGCGTAAATCTCCCGGTTTACATTGTCTAAATCTTGATTTTCACAGTATTTGGCAATCTGGTTCAAGTAAGAATACTGACCATACCAATACAATTTATCTAACACTGTCTGATTGTACTTATAGCCGTAGTCTCTCAACCATTGGCGCCACTGATGATCTGGAATGTAGTGGCATAGCAAATGCGCCACATCAAACATACGATCCGTCAGACGAACCGAATCCCAATCCACTAGATAAACGAGTCCACTCTCTGTCTCAATCCAATTACTATGACGAAGATCCCCATGCACAATCGTTGCATGGTCTTCTCTAAAACCTGGAACCGTCTTACCTAGCTCAGCAATCACACTGTTCAAATAGTGGTTCTGCTTCAAGATTTCTGGAACTCCTTGCTGCCAAGAACGTAGCAAATCAACTGGTGTTTCCATGGTATATCCCAAACGGCTCAACTGCTTCATCAAGGGACGCGAGCGGTGAAGGCGGTTCAAGATATTGATAATCTGCTTGCGATTCATATCGTAAGGGGTCAAGATTTTGCCCGTCAGCCATTCCTGAGCGCACATATCACGGCCATCTGGCAAACGACGAGTCCAAAGTAATTGAGGAGCGATTTGTTCTCTGGCTAGGCCAGGTAGGATTGGAGAGGTGTTCATTTTTACAAAGACGCGCTTCCCATCAGGGTAGCTTCCCATATAAGCTTTGCCGCTCTTCCCAGGGATAGGGGTCAGCGTTAGCTCATTATCACCCAAGTCCATTTCTTTCCTCCGTATAAAGTTTCCTTACTATTCTACTAGTTTTTGGTCTATTCGTCAACCAATCTTTTTAGTTGGTAAGGCAAATAAAACAATTGTAGGAAGAGACCAGCCCCTACAAGAGCCAACAAGGCTATTTTCTCTTGAAAAACCACTGCTCCGACCAGCAATTCTAACAAAAGAACTGCACTTCCCACACCAACTACAATCTGTTTCAATCCCTTTTCTTTCTCCCCTTTTTCTAGTGGAAAGAGCTGGGTCAAGTATTGGTAATCAAAGGCATGATAGAGGGCGAGTAACTGAAAGAGCAAGAGGTAATTAAATAGAACCACCACTGCCGTCGCTATCCAAGCTTGTTCGATAAAAATCACAGCTAACAAGGATAGGAAGAGGAGGCGGAGACTGAGGGCAAAGAGGTCTCCATTTCGCAAGTAAGAACGGAGATAGAGGTTTTGCCAAATCTTGCTCGGCACTTTCTGAACTACTTTAAGGATGAAATCCAGATAAGCGCGACGTTTGACACTATTTGAAATGCCCTTGACCTGAGTAAAGAGAGCAAAGAAACGAAGCAAGACCTGCTTGCGTTTGCTTTCTTGGGCAATCACATAGTCCCAGTCCAGTCCAGTCTCAGTAAAAAATTTACTGGCTTTTTGACGAAAGAGGAGATATTTCCCGGCTCCCAATAAAAGCACATAGATGAGAAAGACTGGCAAGCTATAACCCATGGCTAAAAATAAGGGCGCAAATAAAAGCAAGAAAAGGGTTTGGACAAAGAGGCAAAAGACTAGTGAGCGCCCTGTCTGCCCTTTGAGGTGAGACTTAACCTCCTCTTCACTGACTAAGAGAAAGAGCTTGTCAGGTCCTTCCATGTAGGTCGCGATTCCTCCCCAAGCCAAAAGCAAGGTAGATACTATTACTAAAAACAAGAGGATAGGCCAATGATTTTCAGGAAAATCTTGCAAGAGTTGACTGTACTGGTAGGCTAGAAAACCGATGAGAACTAGCAGGAACAAGACAAAGTGGTCATTTAGGACATAACGGAGATAACCGACACACTCCTTACGAAAAGCCTGCTTTCGCTTTAAAAACAAGTCTTTCATAGCTCCTCCTCTTTGGTCAGAGCCAAGTAAATGTCATTCAAACTCGCTTCAGGCATGGCAAAAGCACCCCGCAGTTGCTGGAGGTTCCCCTGAGCCCGAACCTCTCCCTTGTGGAGAATGACAAAGGCATCACACATCTTTTCTGCTGAGTCTAGCACGTGGGTACTCATGAGAATGGACTTGCCTTTTTGCTTTTCCACTTCTAGAAGCTGAATCAAGTCAGAAATAGCCAGCGGATCGAGGCCAAGAAAAGGCTCATCAACGATGAAAAGACTCGGATCTACGACAAAAGCACAGATAATCATGACCTTCTGCTTCATCCCTTTTGAGAAATGTACTGGAAACCAGTCTAATTTTTGATCCAAACGAAACATTTTTAACAAAGGTTCCACACGATCAAAAGCTATATTCTGCTCAATACCATAGGCCATGGCAACCGTCTCGATATGCTCTCTAAGAGTCAACTCCTCATACAGACTAGGCGTTTCTGGGATATAGCCAATCTGTTTGCGATAGCTAGTCGCATCTTCTCGCAGGGTCAAACCATTAATCTTGATTTCCCCACTGTAAGGCGTCAACAGACCAATAATCTCATTGATAGTCGTTGATTTCCCAGCACCGTTGAGACCAATCAAACCGACCAACTGCCCACTTTCAACTGTAAAGGACACATCTTTCAAGACAGGAACGTGAACATAGCCTCCTGTCAGGTTTTTAATTTCTAACATATTTTCTCCGAATCTGGTATAATGTAGCTATATTATATCAAAATTCAATACAGTAGAGGTGGATTTTATGTCAGATTGCATTTTTTGTAAGATCATCGCAGGGGAGATTCCTGCTTCAAAAGTATACGAGGATGAGCAGGTTCTTGCCTTTCTTGATATCTCTCAAGTAACGCCTGGACACACCCTCATTGTACCCAAAGAGCACTATCGCAATCTTTTGGAGATGGATTCCCCAAGTGCCAGCCAACTCTTTGCCCAAGTACCACTGGTAGCTCAAAAAGTTATGAAAGCTACCAAAGCTGCTGGTATGAATATCATCGCCAACTGTGAGGAAGTTGCTGGTCAAACAGTCTTTCATACTCACGTGCATCTCGTACCTCGCTACGGTGCAGAAGATGACCTCAAGATTGACTTTATCGCCCACGAACCTGACTTTGACAAACTTGCCCAAGTCGCTGAAACCATTAAAAACGCTTAAGGAGATGCCATGAAACTATCCAATCTATTGCTATTTGCAGGAGCTGCAGCTGGAAGTTATTTTGTCGTGAAAAACCGCCAAGCCATTCAGGATGAAATGCTAGATACAACTGACCGTGTCGAAGCTATCAAGGATGATTTGGATATCATCCAAAACAGTCTGCAAATCATTGACCAACAAAAAGCCCTTATCAAGGAATACCAAAAAGATTTGACCTACAAGTTCAAAGTCTTGGAAAAAGATTTCCAAACCAGAATGGCGATCCTCCAAGAAGAAAAACAAGAATAAGAAAGCCTCCAACTTTCCTTAAACTCTTTTTTGGATACTAGGTTTGAACAGAAAAAGGAGGCAATGAAAGTGAAACAGTCTTTAAAAGTTCTAGCGAAGGTCATCGCGATTATTTGCGGCTGTCTCTGCCTGCTTGCAGCCCTAGCATTTCTACTAGTGGCCAATCTTTTCAAAGCGTCACCGAGTGACATCCAAAAAGGGAATGACGACTTAAAACAAATCTTTATCTCTCTTGACATGCCTCCTGAGAAAGTAGAATCAAATGGAAGGTATCAATTTGAGGGTGGAGGCTTACATTTTTATGTTACTTTCTCTGATGATGTCATCAATAGCCACCCCGTCCTAAAAGAAAGTCCAAAACTCACCAAGAACCGACTCGAAGTTTATGTCCTCCAGACAGGAGAGATTTCCTACTATAAAGTAGGGGATAACTTGTTCAATCATGGTTTAATACAATTTTTAGAGAAGGAAAGCGAGAAGTATTTCCAAGAAAAAGGAAAGAAATTTAACCCTAATTACTCACTTCTCTTTTGGAATAATCAGGAAAGTTTTAAAAAGGGAATCGCATTCTATGAAAAAGCTTTGACTTTGGTGGAGATTCAGGATAATTCGGCGATCAAACACATTGATACCGTCACAGTTAAGCCTGGCAAAGAAGCGGAAATCAAGCAACTCATTCAAGAGATGGATGAGGCTGGCTTGCTCACTCAAAAGTATAAATAGTAGACTAACTGGAAAATGATTTTCTGACGCTAATTTTTCCAAGACAACACAAAAAGAGCCCGCAGGCTCTTTTTACTTTATTCTCCTTCAAAGGCATCTTTTATATGGTCAAAGAAGCCTTTTTTCTTTGGATTGACTTTCAAGTCACCTGCAGCTGCGAACTCTTTAAGCGCTGCTTTTTGGCGGTCGTTCAAGCCTGTCGGAGTCACGACATTGACAGTAACGTATTGATCACCAACAGCACCGCCACGAAGGCTCGGTGCTCCCTTGCCACGTAGACGGAATTTCTTGCCAGTCTGAGTTCCTTCTGGGATAACCAATTCAACATCTCCATGAACAGTTGGAATTTCTACAGTATCTCCAAGAGTAGCTTGGACGATATTAAGATTTAACTTGTAGAAAATAGTGGTTCCTTCACGTTCAAACTTATCGCTAGCTTCCACAGAAACTACAACATACAAGTCACCATAAGGTCCACCGTTAAAGCCTGCTTCACCTTGACCAGCTAGGCGAATTTGTTGACCAGTTTCCACACCAGCAGGAATTTTCACATGTACGCTATGGGCTTGTTTTTCATGACCCGTTCCATGACAAGTTGTACATGGATCCTTGATTTCTTTTCCGCGACCATGACAGACATCACAGGTTACTTGACGGCGCATCATACCAAGAGGAGTCTGCGTATCAACGTTAATAACACCAGCACCATGACAGCGTCCACAAGTGACTGGACTTGTCCCTGGCTTAGCACCAGATCCATTACATGTACGACAGCTTGCTTCACGGTTGTACTTAACTTCCTTTTCTGTTCCGAAGATAGCTTCTTCAAAGGTCAAGTTCACACGGTACTGGAGATCATCCCCTTGACGAGGAGCGTTTGGATTGCGTGAAGCACCGCCTCCCCCGAAAAAACTTGAGAAGATATCTTCAAAACCACCGAAGCCACCTGCTCCGTCAAAACCGCCAAAACCACCGGCACCACCAAAGCCACCGTTGGCACCTGCAGCACCATATTGGTCGTAGGCCGCACGTTTTTGGTCGTCACTCAAAGTCTCATAGGCCTCTTGAACTTCCTTGTATTTTTCCTCAGCGCCAGGCTCCTTGTTGATATCTGGGTGGTATTTTTTGGAAAGCTTACGATAAGCCTTTTTGATCTCGTCTGCCGAAGCGTTTTTTGACACCCCCAGACGATCATAAAATTCAGTATTGTTCATACAAGATACTAAGAGCGAACAGAAAGCGACTAAAATTTAGGAAACCGACAAGAAACCCTGATTTCTTAGGAGGTTTATCTAATTTCCAAGCTTTCCGCTCGAGTTCAATTACGAACACCCTTATTCCTTTCTGTTAATATTGCGGAACGAAACCTCGATTTAGGTCGGATTCAATTCCTTTCTTTTATATTGATGAGACAAAACCCAAACAAATCAGGTTCAGTCCCTTTTTATCGAAAAACAGAGGCTGGGTTGCAACCTCTGGATTTCTTCCTATCATTACGACATTCAAAAGCAAAGTCGATTATACTTTTTTTGAACGAGTAAGGCTTTTAGCAAGTCGCCATAGCGATTGCAGTAGAATGACAATCACTTTAGTGATTCCTCATTCTTAACGACCTCGCTCTCCGATTTTCAAGCTCGGGATAAAATAGTCCACTGGACTATTTTATTTCTCCGTAAACTCTCCGTCTACGACGTCATCGCCTGCGTTTCCTGTTGCTTGTGCGCCTTCTGCTCCTGCTTGAGCTTGTTGGGCTGCTGCGGCTTGTTCGTAGAGTTTAACAGCAAGTCCTTGAGCTTTTTCATTCAATGCTTCAAGTTTTGCTTTCATTTCGTCCAAGTTGTTGTCTTCTTGCGCTTTCTTAAGGTCATCAAGGGCAGCTTGGGCAGCATCACGTTCTGCATCGAAGCCTTTTCCTTCAGTTTCCTTGATTGTCTTTTCAGTCGCAAAGATTGCTTGGTCTACTTCGTTACGAAGGTCTACTTCTTCTTTACGTTTCTTATCTGCTTCAGCGTTAGCTTCTGCATCTTTCATCATGCGGTCGATTTCTTCGTCTGTCAAACCTGAGTTAGATTGGATCACAATAGTTTGTTCTTTTTGAGTTCCAAGATCTTTAGCCTTAACAGACACGATACCGTTCTTGTCGATGTCAAATGTTACTTCGATTTGAGGAATTCCACGAGGTGCAGCTGGGATATCAGTCAATTGGAAGCGTCCAAGAGTCTTGTTATCTGCTGCCATTGGGCGTTCACCTTGAAGAACGTGGATATCAACGGCTGGTTGGTTGTCTGCCGCAGTTGAGAAGACTTGTGATTTAGATGTTGGAATAGTCGTGTTGCGATCGATAAGTTTTGTAAATACTCCACCCATTGTTTCGATACCGAGTGACAATGGTGTTACGTCAAGAAGGACAACGTCTTTCACATCACCAGTAATCACACCACCTTGAATAGCAGCACCCATAGCAACAACTTCGTCAGGGTTTACTGATTTGTTTGGTTCTTTACCAGTTTCAGCCTTAACAGCTTCTACAACGGCTGGAATACGAGTTGAACCACCAACAAGGATAACTTCGTCGATTTCTGACAAGCTCAAACCTGCATCTGAAAGGGCTTGACGAACTGGAACTTTTGTACGTTCTACAAGGTCACGAGTCAAATCATCAAATTTCGCACGAGTCAACGTCATTTCCAAGTGGAGAGGTCCAGCTTCACCAGCAGTGATAAATGGCAAGCTGATTTGAGTTGAAGTTACACCAGAAAGGTCTTTCTTAGCTTTTTCAGCTGCATCTTTCAAACGTTGCATTGCCATCTTGTCAGTAGACAAGTCGATACCGTTTTCTTTCTTGAATTCTGCTACCAAGTGGTCGATGATTTTTTGGTCAAAGTCGTCACCACCAAGTTTATTGTCCCCTGCAGTTGACAATACGTCGAAGACACCGTCACCCAATTCAAGAATAGATACGTCGAATGTACCACCACCAAGGTCGAATACCAAGATTTTTTCTTCTTTGTCAGTCTTGTCCAAACCGTAAGCAAGAGCTGCTGCAGTTGGTTCGTTGACGATACGTTCTACTTCAAGACCAGCAATTTTACCAGCGTCTTTTGTTGCTTGACGTTGAGCGTCGTTGAAGTAAGCTGGAACTGTGATAACCGCTTTGGTTACTTTTTCACCAAGGTATTCTTCAGCGTAACCTTTCAAGTATTGAAGAATCATAGCTGAGATTTCTTGTGGAGTGTATTCTTTTCCATTTGCAGAAACTTTTTCAGAAGTTCCCATCTTAGATTTGATAGAGATAACTGTATCTGGGTTTGTAACTGCTTGACGTTTTGCGGCATCACCAACGATGATTTCACCGTTTTTGAATGATACTACAGATGGAGTTGTACGGTTACCTTCTGGGTTTGCGATGATTTTGCTTTCAGTTCCTTCAAGAACTGCAACTGCTGAGTTTGTTGTACCTAAGTCAATACCGATAATTTTAGACATGTGTTTTTCTCCTTAAATTTTATATTCTTTCTTTTTGATACTCTTCTTAGGTGGCAGCGCCGTCAGAGCTTGACTCGTCAATCTCTTTGACTAAACTTTGAGCCTAAGGTCTCAAAGTTTGCGCAAATAGCGCCACGGCGAAGAGTATCGTCTTTGGTTCGCTTCGCTCATTATTGCAAAGCTAAACTACTTTTTATCTTTCTTTCATAGTTTATTGTCGTTTCGGACAAGTTTTTAAGTTCTCTAGCCTAGTTATAAACAACTACCATGGCTGGGCGTAGGATGCGGTCATGGAGTTTGTAGCCTTTTTGGAAGACTTGAGCGATGGTATCTGCTGGGTGCTCATCGTCTGCTGGGAGAGTTTGGATGGCCATATGATAGTTATGGTCAAATCCGCCGTCAGCCGCGATTTCTTCGATTCCTTCTTCTTTCAAAGCGTAAACCAAGCTTTCTTGCACCATCTCCAATCCTTTTTTAACATCGTCTGTCAAACCTTCAACGGCTAGTGCACGTTCTAAGTTGTCGAGCGATGGTAAGATTGCTTTTGCCAGGTCTTGGCTACGATAACGTTGCAAGTTTTGACGTTCTTCATTGGCACGGCGTTGAATATTTTGCATTTCTGCATGAGCGCGAAGGTATTTATTTTCAAACTCATCTGCACGTTCATTTGCCAAGTCCAACTCTGACTTTTCAGGAGTTGTTTCTTCAGTTGTTTCCACAACTTCCTCTTCTTTCATTTCTTCATTTTTTATATCTTGGGCCATTTTCGCCTCCTTTAATGATTTCAATCTTAATGTACTTCGTAATGATTACTGCTGAGGTAGCGGTAAAAATCTGTCAACTTCATGGTCAAAACACGATTGACAACATTGACTTGATTGACCAATTGCTGGTAGTCCAGATTGACCGGACCGATAATCGCTAGAATTCCAAAACCACGATAAGGGATGAGGAATTTACTGCTAATCACCGCCAAGTTTGCTAGACAAGACTCCTGACTGTCCGCAACACGGACATTTTGCATCTGATCTTCATGCAGACCCTCACGAATCTCCAAAGCCACCTTTTGCGGTTGGTCAAAGAACTGATAGGCCGCTAGATTGGCAAAATTCAAGAGATTGACTTTTCCCGATACCACAATGTTTTCATTGAACATTTCTTTAAAAATGTGTTCAAAGAGATCCATGACATTGTCCGTTGTTGTGAAGTAACGCTGGATAATCTGCGGGATCTCCGTCCGAATCTTGTAGTGAATATCTAGAACCGTGTGACCGAGGAAACGTTCCTGAATGATGTTCTTCAGTTTCAGCAAATCTTCCTGCAAGAAGTTCCTTGGAATCAGAAATTGACTGGTAACCGTTCGGGACTCGTCTAGGGTAAATACTGCCAAGGCTGTATGTTGTCCCAAAACAACGATATCAAAGGCTGTCAACCGTTGCCTACTCGGCTCAACATCCAGTGCTACTACCGTACAGCCGCTCAGGTCTGTCAGTAGATTAGCAGCCTCTTGCAGAATATCCTCCAGTTTGAAGAACTCCTGATCAAAGGCTTTGACAATCTCGTATACCTCATTTTCAGCCAGTCTATCAAAAGCAAGCGAGTGTTTCACATAGTACTGAAATCCCGCGACACTTGGCATCCGACCGCTTGAGGTATGAGCCTTCTCAAGCAAACCCTGCTTCTCTAGCGCTGCCATGTCATTACGAATGGTAGCACTACTAGAATTGATAGACTCTTGTAGCGCCTTGGATCCGACAGGTTCGTGCGTTTTGGTAAAGATGTCAATAATCAGATTTAAAATATCCTGCTGACGCTCTGTAACCATCTCATCACTCCTCTCTGTCCAATCGATTAGCACTCTATGTACCCAAGTGCTAACTCATGATTCTATTATACACCCTTAGAAGAGAATGTCAAGACAAAAACTCAAAAAATTAGCACTCTTTTACCAAGAGTGCTAAAAATCAGTCTGAAGACCTAGAATCTTACTTCTCATCTACTTGGTATTTCCTTTTAAGTCTGAAAAAACCATAGATTAGATAAGAAATCAAGCAAGCGTATAAAACGAAAATAATAAAGAAAGACTGAGACAAATTTTCTCGATACAAACTCATGCAAACAACAAGACCACCTGAAAAAGTGGCTATACAGGAACGAAGTCTAGACCGCATAACTTCCCATCTGAGACCATTACGCATATAGACTTTCTCCTCTGAAAGTATATCAGAAGTTGGTTTACGAAGAATCGAACAAAAACCTGTTTCTATCAATTCCCAACCGCTATTTCTAAAATCTTGTAGTTCATGCTTATACTTTTTAAGAAATCTAGAATCATAGATATGGTAGATGACATCGTCCGGTTGACATTGGTCAAAATAGAAAAAACCAAAACGACTCGTTCTATATCTCCAACCTTTCAAGTGCATCTCATGTAAAAATTCTTCTTCCTTGTCCAAATCAACAATGGTGAAAATCCTAAATTGTACTTTGCTATTCATTGTCTTACCTCCAAATCAGAAAACATACATGGTTTTATTTTTCAGATAATTCTTTCCACTTTTGAAACAAGCTCCAAAAAATATAAGAAATCTGAACCGCAAAAACTATCAATAAAATCCAATCTATTATGACAATCAAAAACATTCCCCAACTGAAAGAACTAGCTCCACTGACAAACTTTGAGAAAACCGGTAGTAGAGCTAAAAATAGAATCAAAATAGGAAGCATCCGCATTATTAAAATCCGTTTGATCATAGCTAACTTCCCTGTAGCGTCATTATAGATTTCAAACTCAGTATCCGATTCAATTTCAGAATGTGCTTTTCTAAAATAGGAAAAACTATTAAAGTCTGTAATATGCTCCCAGCCACAGTCTTTAAATAGTTGTAAATAGGAGGCTCTCTCTGATTTTTTCATGGGATAAAAGTCCAACTGATAAGACACCTGCTCCGGTTGGCACTTTTCAAAAGTATACTTAACCGCAACTACTAAGTTAGAGTAGCTTACTTCCTTAAGTTTCCAGCCCTTAGCATGCATTTCCCCAAGGTATAAGGCCTCTCTATCATAATCTGCAATTGTAGATATCCGATATACAACCTTCTTTTCCATCATACTTCCTCCCGACTGTTTCTATAGAGCCGTTCAATACGTTTCAATTCAATCTCCAAAACCTTTCGTCCCAAATCTGTTATCTGATAGATTTTCCGTTTTTCCTCCTCTCGGACAAAGGAGATCAAGCCATCCTTTTCCATCTTTGACAAGGTCCCATACATAGTTCCAGGACTAATCAAAACTTGTGAATCTGTCATCTCCTTGACCTTTTGTGTAATACTATAACCATGACGTTCCTTTTGTAGACAGAACAAGATATAAAATCCTGTTTCCGTCATGGGAAGATAAACCCGACGAATCTTATCCGTCAATTCCATTTAACCCCACCTCCTATTTAGTTCGATATATCGCACCTCGTTATATAAACTATATCACATCTCGATATAAAATGCAAAAAAAGATCACCCTCAGGCAATCTTTCTTCTATATTAGTAAAGATCTAAATAATTATCAACTTCCCATTGTGAAACAAAGGTCGCATAGCTAGCCCACTCGATACGTTTGGCTTCAAGGAAACTAGTGTAGATGTGTTCACCTAGGGCTGCCTTGACCACTTCATCTTCTGTCAAAGCTTTCAAGGCGTTATGAAGAGTTGATGGAAGATCAGTGATTCCAGCTTCCTTACGCTCTTCTGCTGTCATGATGTAGATATTTTCTTCGATAGGAGCTGGTGCTTCGATTTTGTTTTCAATACCATGCAAACCAACTTCCAAAAGAACCGCCATAGCGATGTATGGGTTTGCCATTGGGTCCACTGAACGCAACTCAAGACGAGTTCCCATACCACGTGAAGCTGGTACGCGCACAAGTGGCGAACGGTTACGACCAGCCCAAGCAATGTAAACAGGTGCTTCATAACCTGGAACC
Organism: bacterium; assembly: GCA_905221465.1. Lineage (GTDB taxonomy): Bacteria > Bacillota > Bacilli > Lactobacillales > Streptococcaceae > Streptococcus. The sequence continues at coordinate 42,205 of CAJNDG010000003.1, forward strand.
AAACGTTTGTATGAGTTAACTGTTGGGTTCATGATAGCAGTATAGTTGTAAGCATGCTTAATCAAACCGCCAAGGAAATGGTAGGCCGTTTCAGACAACTGCATTCCTTTTGGATCATTTGGATCAAAGAAGGCATTATTTCCTTCTGCATCAAACAAGGACATATTACAGTGCATACCTGATCCAGCAATACCAAATTTCGGTTTAGCCATAAAGGTTGCGTAAAGGCCATGTTTGCGAGCAATGGTTTTAACAACGAGTTTAAAGATTTGAATCTTGTCACAGGCACGGAGGACTTCATCATACTTGAAGTCAATTTCATGTTGTCCAACCGCAACCTCGTGGTGACTCGCTTCTACTTCAAATCCCATTTTGGTCAAGACATTCACGATTTCACGACGCGTATTGTCTGCAAGGTCAGTAGGGGCCAAGTCGAAGTAGCCACCCTTGTCATTTACCTCAAGAGTTGGATCCCCATTTTCATCCAACTTAAATAGGAAGAATTCTGGTTCTGGACCAAGGTTGAAGGATTTGAATCCTACTTCTTCCATATGATGAAGTGCACGCTTCAGATTACCACGTGGGTCACCTGCAAAGGGTTCGCCTTCTGTTGTATAGACATCACAGATCAAACCTGCAACACTTCCATTTTCATCTCCCCAAGGGAAGACTGTCCATGTATCCAAGTCTGGGTACAAGTACATATCTGACTCATTGATACGTACAAAACCTTCAATAGAAGAGCCATCAAACATGGCTTTGTTTGACAAGACCTTATCTAACTGTTCATCTGTAGCAGGAATTTCGACGTTTTTCATGGTTCCCAGAATATCTGAAAACATGAGACGGATAAAGGTAACATTTTTTTCCTTGACTTCACGACGAATATCTGCAGCTGTGATTGGCATGGGTTTTCTCCTTAATATATGACTACTTGCGATTGCCTAACCGCGACCAAAGGGTGACCGTACTGAAGCAAAGCGCCCCTGCTGGAGGAGTTCATTGTGGAGTGCACGACGCACTTCCGTCTGACTCACGGCTTTCTTGGACTTCGCCTCGCGTTCAGCATATTTTTTCTTAATCGCAGCAATATTATGACCTTCAGAGATATAATCTTTGATTTCAAGCAGACGATCCATGTCATTCAACGAATACATGCGACGGTTCCCTTCGTTTCGATCAGGTTTGATCAACTCTTGATCTTCATAATAACGAATCTGACGCGCCGAGAGATCGGTCAATTTCATAACACTGCCGATAGGAAAAACAGCCATATTTCGGCGAAATTCTCTTTCCTTCATTTACAATTTCCTTCTTCCTGTCTATTATAGTCTAAAAAAAGACATACGTCAACGAATAATGTTATAAAATGTAACATTATTTTCTTTTTTTCTCCCAAAAGAGTTTCAGTTGCTCAATATCATAATTTACAAGGATTGCGACAAAAACTCCCATAAATGTTTCAAATACGCGCGCAAACACGTACAAAAATGTTTCTCCGCTTGGTATTGATAGGGTAATGATTAACATAGCCGCTACACCACCGATAACTCCTGCCTTGTTGTTCATAGCAACGTTTGTCATAATGGTTAACATGGTGCAAATTGGAACAACTAGTAAGGTTACCCAAAAGGCTTCTTGAAATAGAGTGTTTAAGAGGAAAAAGACAAGGGCGTAAAAACCGCCAATACTATTTCCTAAGATACGCGAAGTTCCAAAATGGACACTCTTATCAAAGCTTTCTCGTAGACTGAAGACCGCTGTTAATGCTCCGATTTGAAGCCCCTTCCAGCCAAAAAAACCAAAAATCAAGAGAACTATAAATACGGCAATCCCTGTTTTGAAGGTTCGCATACCAAGCTTGAACTGTGACTTATCAAATTTATATTTTTTAAAATAACTCATAATCTCAACTTTCTACTACCATTTTAACATAAATTAGTTGATTTTATGAGTGAAAATCAATAGGAAGCGTTTTTAATTTCGGGCTATAAAAAAGAGGAAACAGAGTTCCTCTTTTCTATGATTTCATCTAAGAAAGCTTATTTTTCTGTAAGTGCTGCCAATCCTGGCAATACTTTACCTTCAAGAAGCTCCATTGAAGCTCCACCACCAGTAGAGATCCATGAGAACTTGTCTGCACGGCCAAGGTTGATGGCTGCAGCAGCTGAGTCACCACCACCGATGATTGATTTCACACCTGGTTGTTTCACGATAGCATCCATGACACCGATTGTTCCAGCTTGGAAGTCAGGGTTTTCAAATACACCCATAGGTCCATTCCATACAACTGTTTTGGCACCAGTCAAAGCTTCGTCGAATTTAGCGATAGATTTAGGACCGATATCCAAACCAAGGAAACCTGGGTCTACTGCTTCACCTTCAGTGTCTTTCACTTCAGTATAGTCAGCAAATGCGTTTGCTTCTTTTGAGTCAACTGGCAAGATCAATTTGCCGTTTGCTTTTTCAAGAAGAGCTTTCGCAACATCCAATTTGTCTTCTTCTACAAGTGAGTTACCGATTTCGATACCTTGAGCTTTGTAGAATGTGTAAGTCATCCCACCACCGATAAGAACTTTATCAGCTTTTTCAAGCAAGTTTTCGATAACACCGATTTTGTCTGAAACTTTTGAACCACCAAGGATCGCTACGAATGGACGTTCTGGAGCTTCAACAGCTTCTTGGATGTAGGCAATTTCGTTTTCAAGAAGGAAACCAGCAACTGCTTTTTCAACGTTTGCTGAGATACCAACGTTAGATGCGTGTGCACGGTGAGCTGTACCGAATGCATCGTTTACGAAGATGCCATCTCCAAGTGATGCCCAGTATTTACCAAGTTCAGGATCGTTTTTAGATTCTTTCTTGCCATCAACATCTTCGAAACGAGTGTTTTCAACCAAGAGAACTTGTCCATCTTCAAGAGCGTTAACAGCGGCTTCCAATTCAGCACCACGTGTAACACCTGGGATAAATTTAACTTCTTGTCCCAATTTAGCAGCCAAGTCAGCAGCTACAGGAGCAAGTGATTTACCTTCTTTGTCTGCTTCTTCTTTTACACGTCCAAGGTGAGAGAAGAGGATTGCACGTCCACCTTGTTCAAGGATGTACTTGATAGTTGGAAGAGCTGCAGTGATACGGTTGTCATTGGTAATCACGCCATCTTTAACAGGTACGTTGAAGTCAACACGAACGAGAACTTTTTTCCCTTTCAAGTCAACGTCTTTAACAGTCAATTTTGCCATTAGATATGACTCCTTCTTTTTTTATACGTGTTAATTATATCACAAAATCAGCAAAAGAGATAGAAAAACCCTAAACTTTTCTTGTTCATTCTTGCAACTGAAACTAACATTTTTTATAATATAAGCTAGAAAAAACCTTGCAAAACAACTCATTTACTCATTCTTTCGCTGATTTCTACTAGTTAAAACAAGGCCTGACTAATCTACAGTCAAACCTTGTTTTTTAATTTTTATGAGAAAATCCAAGATTCGTAAATCTGATTAGTTTTCTCTCCCCTTTCTAGAGAGCAAGCCGTAGCCACTCATTACTCCGAGGAGTCCCAGCGCTACTAGACTAGCATCTCTTGTCGCTCCCGTATTTGGAAGCTCTTTACTTACTTCTTCAACTTTTGCTGGTGCTGCTGAAAGAGCTTGATCCCTTGTTTGTGAGACCTGCTCTTCTTTCGTTCCTACTTCAACAATTTCTGGGATAGCTTCCTTGAGAACTTCAGTTGAACGAAGGGTGCGATTGCCTTGGACATCTACTTCTACTAGACGACGAATTTGACCTTCTTCTCCTTTTTGGACAAGTTGACGTTGACCTTTCAGAAGGTTTGCATTTGGTCGCTCTTGACGTTCGAAGGCCACTGTACCCTCTTCAATTTCTAGTTTCGGAATTTCTAAAACTAGGTCTTTTACACCTTCAGCTGGTTGGTTGCTTGATAGAACTTTTGTACCAACTTCTGTGATTTCTGGGATTGCTTCCTTGAGAACTTTAGTTGAACGAAGGGTGCGATTGCCTTTGGCATCTACTTCTACTAGACGACGAACTTGGCCTTCCGCTCCAGCTTGAACTAGCTGGCGTTGTCCTTTGAGAAGCTCGGCGTTTGGTCGCTCCTGACGTTCATAGGCTGTTGTTTCAGTTTCAATAACTAGTTCAGGGAGGGCCTCAACCGTTGGGGCCACTTCATTTGGATCCATGCTACCAACATGATGGCTTTCTTCTGCAGGAGCTAGTTTCTTATTCAGCTTTTCTTTCATGTCCGCAAAAGCTTGTGGAGTTGGCATCTCTGAAGCCAACAAAGTTTCTGCTTGTTCAATCAACTCAGCTTTAGGATCTTTTTCACGAACAGATTCGAGCAAGCCTTCCAACTCTTCTCTAGCAGTCTGATAACGTTGATTTCCATCCAAGGCTGTCCCTGCTTGTTTCAACTCATTCAAAGCTTTGTTGACCTCTTCTTGACTGGCATCATGGTTTTCTGCAACAGCTTTCGCTGCATTGAGCTTCTCTACTAGTGCTGCTTGTTTGTCCTCACTTGAGAAGGTATAGGCAAGGGTTGACTGGCGACCTTGGGCAGCAGTGATTTCTTGTTTGAGGTATTCATCGTTGACAGCTGCTTTTGGAGAAACCAAGACATCAAACTCAGCTGTGTGTCCCTTGTAATGCAAGGTCAAGGTCTGACGACCAGTCTTTTGAGCATCGTAGCCCGTAATTTCAACACCTTGATCTGTGAAGGCATGACTTTCTTCTGTCTCATCATCATAGAGAACTCCGAAGCGACCTTCTGCAAGATCCAGTTGATCTCCTACTAGGTAATCCGTTTTCGGTTTCTGATTAATGTACAAGCCTGCTACTTCCTTTGGTTTTCCTTCATCTTGACCAGTCACTTGTACCTTCAAGTCACCGCTTACTGGAAGTCCAAGATAGCTAACTGTGAGCTTTTGTTCCCCTTTTTGATGAGCATCGTATCCAGATACCGTCACACCTGAGTGAGTAAGGTTAATCAGCTCGTCGGCTTGTTCCCCTTCGTATTGAACACGGAGTGTTCCGCCTCTGAGGTCCAGTTTTTCTCCTTCTTTATAAACTGTCTTCTTAGGTCCTTTTTCAAGGCTAACAGATTTAATTTTTCTTTCATCCTGTGGAATCGCTACAGCCAAGGTGTTACTGATTTCTTTGCCAGGTAGTTGGGTACGATAATAGAGGAGATGTGGTTGCTTGTCAAAGGCCAATGGTGCAGTTGCTAGGTCGCCACCAGTTTCAGTCTTCAAGGTTGCAATTGGTGTTTGTGAATCTGCCTTGTCGTAAACGGTGATGGTTGCGCCTGCCGGAACATCAGAGAAGCCTAGTTGAACTTGGTGGTTTCCAAGTGAACGAGCAGCTACCTTAGCCATTGGAATATTTTGACTTTCTGTATCCAAGGTTTCGTACATCTTCCAGTTGTAGATACGAATGGCTTTCCAAGGTGTTCCGTTATCAGATGTAATGACATGCAAACGCCAGTCTTGGGCGGTTATTGGTTTATCAAGAGTGATATCCGTCACGTGCGCTTTATTGCCACGGACTTCCTTAGCTAGTTTCCACTCGCCATCAGTATCCTTGTAATAAAGATCAAAGTCCTTGGTGTTCATCAAACCATCGTTAACAGACTCACCACCAGCTCCCGCATGATCCATCACCCATCTGACAACACGACGTGGTTGGGTCAAGCGAATATCCACACTACCGCTCAACTGAGCTGAAGACCACTTGTCTGATAGACTTGTAATCGTACCGTTCAACATGCCTTCGATGCCTTCCCCGCCTTCAGTATTGGGGAAAGTGCTACCAATAACCGTTGCCCCTGGAACAATATTTTCAGCCAAAGGTCTTGGGAGAGTTGTATCCTGAACAGTCATGCCCCAGTTGAATGACGCAGTTGCAGCTTCTGAACGGAGGCCATTTTTACCAACTGCAACGACTTTCAATTCTTGAGTCGTACCAGTGGCATTAGCAGAACGGCTAACTTTTGGCAAGTAGATGGTTGAAGCAGATGAACCTGTCAACAAACGCCAGTTGTCACCGTCTTTTTCGTAGACTTCATAGAAATCTGCATCTTGGTTACCCGTAAATTGAACAACTGCTTCAGCTTCTTGGGCATTCTTAAGAGACTGTTTCACTACTGAGAGACCTGTAGGTGCTTGTGGCGCTTGGTGATTGTCCGTGATAGTTAATTGTCCTAGGTTGAACTGATAATCTTTTACAGGACCTTCATGTTCGAAGAAGAGTTTAACTGCATAGATGGTTTTACCTGCTAGTGAGCTAAGGTTAAATTCTTCATTCTTCCAGTCATTAGAGAGAGTCAGTTCTTTCCATGCAGCTGCATCCTCAAATTTGTAGTCTGGTGTTGTAGAAAAAGCCATATAAACTTTGGAGCCTTTTCCTCCCTTGTGAGCAACACGAAGTTTGGTGTTTTCAGTCACTTCTAGTTTGGTAGAATACAAATTCACATCCTGGTCCGTCTTACCAGCTACATCACCTGAGAATTTAAGGGAGTTACCTCCATTATAGGCATCTGTAAAGTCATATTCTGCACGAAGTTTTTCCCCCGTTGAAGTCTGCCACCAGCGCCATGTTGGCAAGACACCTGAAACAGAACGGTAGTTCCACTCAGAATCCTTAGAAACTTTACCGTCTACAAACCATTTTCTACCATGACCTGTATTAAAAGAGGTAGTGAAGGTGCGTCCTACTGCTGGTGTGCGGTCCGCAACTAAATTGGCAATTCCATACCACTCTTTATCTCCTGGTTTTTGAGCCGTTGGATCTCCTTGGTAACCTGTGAAGAAGATATCCTCGTTCTTGTGGTAGTCTTCGCCTGTTTTTCCTAAACTGGTAATCGTATCTGGTGCAAAAAGTCCAAGTGACAAACGCAACTTACCCTTTTCATCCAAGAGAGCATCCCATTTGACTTTGGTCTTATAAGAACCACCTTGTTGCAATTCCAAGCCTGCAAAGACATCATATTGGCTACGTTCTAGCCATTTGGCCATCTCTACGGAGTGGTCATTCTTTTCCTTGTTCCAGTTGAAATTGGCAAAGAATTGGTCCGCAGGAACTTTGTCTCCTTCTTTTTGCATGAACTGGTAGTTGTAATCACCTAGACCATCTTCGTGGTAACGACCGTATTTGTAGGTCATGGCATCGTACCAAGCATACTTGATTGGGTGGTTGACTTTGGCTGCATATTCTTTTGTATAGAGCATGAATTGGCGCATTTTTTCACCAAGAGGTGCTACCAATTCCCCCGTTGTTTCTTGGTTAATGAAGTAACCATCAAAGCCATAGTACTTAGCAAGATCGACAAGTTTGCGTGCAATTGGGAAGGTGCCATCTGCGTCTTGTTTCAAGGCAGCGGCAAATTTCTCTTGGTCGGCAATGCTATTTGACCAGTTGAAAAAGAGGGTTCCATAAACGGGAACTCCGTTGCGGTGACCTGCATCAATGACATCTGGAGTTGGAACTAGACCTTCCCAGAAGACCATTGAATCCAAGTATTGCCAGTAGTCAAAAGCATAGGCCTTGAATTCCTCACCACCGACAGAAGCGTGGTCTTTAGCTTTCGAGTTGGTATTTGCCAGCGCCTGGACCTTGGCTCTTCTGCTTGCTTTTTCGTTAACCAACTGGCCTCTATGGCGCTTGGCGAGTTCAACTGATGAACGGTTAATAGGATCATCCTCACGCGCACCCGGTTCCCATTTTAACAAATCTTCCCAAGTATCAAATTTGATTTCTTTTGGTCGGAGACTCTTTTCTTCATTTTTAGGAACGTCTGCTAGAGTCGGTTTGTCGGCTTTCTTCTCAGCCACTTGAGGAGCTTCCTCTGGTTTGACTTCTTCTTTTTCAGTTGGTTGAGCAGGTTTTTCAGCTTTATCTGCCGGAGCGGGTTTTGCCTCTTCTTTTTCATTGACCAAATCAGCTATTGCTGGAGTGTTTTCTGAAATTGGTTGCTCAGCTACTTTGTTTTCAGTTTCCTCTAATTGTTTTTCTATAGCTGCAGTATCTGGATTAGCTGTTTCACTAGCGCTTGTAGCTTGAGTGCTCGTATTTGCAGCTGTTTCAGGTACTGCGACTTGTTCGGCAAGAGCTGGGCTCGCGAATAGAGCTGAACCAATCATCAAGGAACAAGCCCCGATTGACAGCTTACGAATACTGTAACGGCAACGTTTTTCAAAAAATAGATTTTTCATCTTATCCTCCTAATAAAATATAAAGTAAGCGCTTTACTTTTTGATAAAAAGTAACTGTTCTCAGTGCACACCACCAGAACAGGATCATCTTCATTTTATCCTATATGAAAGCGATGTCAATCTATTTAACATAAAAACTATAACTAGGATAATAATCAGTAAAATTTGGACACAATCCTATAAATCATCTATCTTAAAGGGAATCTATCTCTCATTTTAAAAGAAAGTTCTTGTTTCTTATGAAAATTTCAGCTAAACACTTGTGAGATTTACTTTTATCCTTTAAAATAGAATAGGAGAAATTCCGTTATTATTTTCCGGAGGAAAAAGAAATGTCCATTAATTGGCAGGAAATTTTATTTCACTTTTTAGGAGGTCTAGGACTGTTTTTATACAGTATCAAGACCATGGGAGACGGTTTGCAACAAGCTGCTGGAGATCGCCTTCGTTTTTACATTGACAAGTACACTAGCAATCCCTTTTTAGGCGTTCTAGTCGGGATTGTCGTGACTGCCCTAATTCAGTCAAGTACAGGGGTTACAGTTATCACGGTCGGACTGGTCAGCGCTAGTCTTCTCACTCTTAGACAGGCTATCGGAATTATCATGGGAGCCAACATCGGAACCACTGTTACTTCCTTTATCATCGGTTTCAAACTAGGCGAGTATGCTTTACCCTTGATTTTCCTTGGAACCATGTTCCTCTTCTTCACAAAAAACAGAACAGCAAACAATATCGGGCGCATCCTGTTTGGTGTCGGGGGAATCTTCTACGCCCTTAACCTCATCAGTGCCGGTATGAGCCCACTTAAAGATTTACCACAATTCAAGGAATATATGGTAACCTTGGGACAAAATCCTATTTTAGGAGTGGTAGCTGGTGCAGTGATTACCGTCCTCATCCAGGCATCTTCTGCAACTATCGGGATCTTGCAAGGTCTCTATGCAGGTGGGTTCCTTGACCTTAAAGGTTCGCTACCAGTTCTCTTCGGGGATAATATCGGGACAACCTTAACCGTTATCATTGCCGCAGCTGGAGCCAATGTCTCTGCGAAACGCGTTGCAGCAACCCACGTTACCTTTAACGTTTTAGGGACTATTCTTTGCTTAATCCTATTAGGCCCCTTTACTGCTATGATCGAGTACTTCCAGGCACTCCTTCACCTCTCACCTGAGATGACCATCGCCTTCTCTCACGGAGCCTTTAACGTAAGTAACACCATTGTACAATTTCCATTCATCGGAGCCTTGGCCTACTTTGTAACCAAGCTCATCCCTGGTGAAGACGAGGTTGTCAAGTACGAGCCCCTCTATCTCGACGAGCAACTTATCCAGCAATCTCCTTCTATCGCTCTAGGAAATGCCAAAAAAGAACTCTTGCACTTAGGAAACTATGCAGCCAAAGCTTTTGACCTTTCTTATACCTATATCATCGGTTTGGATGAAAAGGTAGCTGAAAAAGGGCACAAGACAGAGGAAGCCATCAACACCATCGATGAAAAACTCACTCGTTACCTCATCAGACTCTCAAGCGAATCCTTGAGTCAAAAGGAAAGTGAAGTCTTGACTAACATCCTTGATTCATCTCGTGATTTGGAACGGATTGGGGACCACGCAGAAGGCTTGCTCAACCTAACAGACTACCTCCAACGTAAGAATGTTCAGTTCTCTGAAGCTGCTTTGGAGGAATTAGCTGAGATTTATCAAGCAACAACTGCATTTATCAAAGATGCCCTTGATAGTGTAGAAAACAATGATATTGAAAAAGCACAAAGTCTGATTGAACGCCATAAAGAAATCAACAATATGGAACGTGTTCTCAGAAAGACCCACATCAAACGCCTTAACAAGGGTGAGTGTTCTACACAAGCTGGAGTCAACTTTATCGACATCATTTCCCACTACACTCGTGTATCTGACCATGCTATGAACCTAGCCGAAAAGGTCATCGCTGAACAAATCTAATACTCTTCGAAAATCTCTTCAAACCACGTTAACGTCGCCTTGCCGTACTCAAGTACAGCCTGCGGTTAGTTTCCTAGTTTGCTCTTTGATTTTCATTGAGTATAAGTACCAAGAAGCTATCCTGAATGGGATGGCTTTTTCATCTCCTCATCAAAAATGTTTTTTCTGACATATAAAAAATGCTTTGATTCACAGTGGAATCAAAGCATTTTAAAGAGTTCTCCAAACATGATAGCAGAAACTGCAGTGCCCCTGTATTTGGCCTCTTCTCTTTTGATAAAGCGCGCCAAGTTGAGCAACTCAGGTGCTGGATGTTTGGGATTGATGAACAATTCACGGGTGACCAGTCCTGAGAGACGGACTGCTAGTAATTGCTCATTTGTAGTTGGTAGTTTTTTAGCAGTCTCTAGGAGAGCAGCAACTAAATCTTCACTCAAACCCTGACGAGCATGGTTATAGAGATCTTTTATAAGGCTTTCTAGGTTTGGTTCTGCCATCCCGACCACCTCCCTTATGCTTAATAATGTTTAATCAAATCTACTGTTGAACGATCCAATTTTTTCACCAAGGCTTGCAAGAAAGCTTGGGCTTCTAAGAAGTCATCCATCGCGTAGAGGGTTTGATGAGAGTGGATATAACGGGCACAAACACCGATGGTTGTTGATGGGACACCACCATTTTTCAGATGAGCTGCTCCGGCGTCCGTTCCGCCTTTTCCACAGTAGTATTGGCACTTGATGCCAGCTTCTTCAGCCGTTGTCAAAAGGAAATCTTTCATACCTGGGAGAAGCAAATGACCAGGATCATAGAAACGAATCAAGGTTCCATCCCCAATCTTGCCTTGGCCACCATAAACATCACCAGCAGGTGAACAGTCAACTGCGAGGAAGACTTCTGGGTCAAACTTAGTTGTGGAAGTATGAGCTCCACGGAGACCAACTTCTTCTTGGACGTTCGAGCCAAGATAGAGTTCATTGCCAAGTTTTTGACCTGACAAAGCTTCTGCAAGCTCGCTCACCATGAGGACACCGTAGCGGTTGTCCCAAGCTTTTGAGATGATATTTTTTTCATTGGCTGTCAAGATAGCGGAACTATCAGGGACAATGGTGTCACCTGGACGGATGCCAAAACTTTCTGCTTCAGCCTTATCCGCAAACCCACCATCAAAAATGATATCTGAAATAGCTGGCATGGTTGGTCCACCTGTTCCACGAGTCAAATGTGGAGGAACAGAACCTGAGATCACAGGAATTTCACGACCATCACGAGTAAAGAGTTTAAAACGTTGACTGCTGACCACCATAGGGTTCCAGCCGCCAATTTCAACCACACGGAAGGTTCCGTCTGGCTTAATCTCACTGACCATAAAACCAACTTCGTCCATGTGAGAAGCGACCAAAACACGCGGTGCATCGACAGCTTCTGAATGCTTGATACCAAAAATACCACCCAAGCCATCTGTCACTACTTCATCCACGTGTGGTGTCAACTTTTCACGAAGATAGCTACGGACAGGCGCTTCATGACCTGAGATCGCAGGGATTTCTGTTACTTCTTTGATTTTTGAAAATAATGTTGTCATATCAGTTCCTTCTTTCTGTCCTCCATTTTACCACTTTTTAGAGGAGAAGGACAGTGGAAATCTTAATCTTCCAACTTCCTTTCTAGAGTATACAAAAAAGAATCAGACTGATTCTTTTTGTTTATGATTTCGTTTGAGTGAAAAGTGGTCTGGCACAGGATCTTTACCTGTTTTCGACCAAGGATGACAACGCAAAATCCGAGCCAAGCCCATCAGAACACCCTTGAAGCCATGTTTTTCAATAGCCTGAATCATGTAGTTGGAACAAGTCGGCTCAAAGCGACAAGAGGGTGGAAAGGCCGGTGAGATAAAACGTTGGTAAAAGCGTACTGGCGCTATTAAGATTCGTTTCATTATTTCTTGGTTACAGCCATAGTGTGTAGTTGGCTGATTTCTTTTTTATTAAGGCGACGAGCTTCACCTGGACGAAGCCCCGTCAAGTCTAGATGTCCAAAACGTGTCCGAGACAACTTATCCACTTGGAGGCCGACAGCTTCAAACATTTTTTTAACCTGATGGTTGCGCCCTTCATGGATGGTCAACTGCACTACTGAGCGATTTTTGACTGGATCCACTTTGAGAATCTCATATACAGCCGGCTTGGTTTTCTTGCCATCAATCTCAAGTCCACGGGTCAAGGGGCGAAGATTATCCTTATTGGCCACACCTTTAACACGCGCGACATAGACCTTATCAATCTCATTACGGGGGTGAATCATCTCATCCGTAAAATCACCATCATTGGTCAAAATCAAGACACCTGATGTATCCCAGTCCAAACGTCCAACTGGGTAAATGCGTTCTTTTACATTGGGCAAGAGGTCGACAACAGTCTTGCGGCCCTTGTCATCTGTCACACTGGAAATCACTCCACGTGGTTTATTAAGCAGATAGTAAACCTTTTCTTCGTTGTAGATAGGTTGACCTTCAACTTCGACCTTGTCACCAGACTTGATGGTCGTCGCTAATTCACGCACCACTTGGCCGTTAACCGTCACCAAGCCTTGCTTGATCAGCTCTTCTGCTTTTCTCCTACTGGCCACACCTGCGTGGGCAATATATTTATTGATTCTCATCTTCTTCTATCCTTTCACCAAATAATTGGCTTTCTTGCGCCTGAATCTCAAGCTCATCAATCACTGGTAATTCTTCTAAATGGTTAATCCCCATGTAATCTAGGAAATAATCCGTAGTCACATAGAGATTAGGGCGGCCCAATACTTCTTTTTTCCCATCTTCTCTTATCAATTCAAAAGCCTGCAACTTTGCCAATGCTCCACTCGAATTGACCCCACGAATAGCATCAATCTCAATTCGGGTAATCGGTTGCTTGTAGGCAATGATGGATAAGGTCTCAAGGGCAGCCCGAGACAAACTTTGGTTGATTGGTGCCTTGGAGTATTCCTTCAAAATCGCTGCAAATTGAGGCTTGGTGACCAATCTGTATGCGCCACCTGTCTCGATCAGGGACAAGCTCGAATCTTGGTCTTTTTCATACTTCTGGGCTAATTTTTCTAAACTCTGTTGGATGCCTGTCGGTGGAAGTGAGAGGAGTTCAGCCAACTGACGAACCCGAATCCCATCTTCACCTGCCACAAACAAGAGCGCTTCTATTTCTGCTAAAGTACTCATCTTTCCTCTCTATCAAGTCTAGCTTTGTGCCTCTTGATTTTCTTCCTTCTTTTCCATAAGATAGATATCTCCGAAACTCTCCTCTTGCACGAGGATCAGTTCCTGAGTTTTGATTAACTCTAGGGTTGCTAAAAAGAGGGTAATAACCTCTTGGACATTCTGGGCTTCCTTGAACAAATCCTGCAAGCGCAACTGGTCTCGTCCAGTCAAGGACTCTTTTACGATGACCATCATGTCCTCAATCTTATACTCATCTCGCAAGATAGTTGTATGATTCTGAGCAAATTCCTCTTTTTTCTTGGCTAGGATATTTGAAAAAGCCAAAAAGAGGTCAATGGTCGTCTTGTCATGTACAAGCTCCGCATCCTCGTAAATCAACTCTGTTGGCGCTTTGGAATAGTACTGGGCCCGATCTTGGTGCTTAGCCTCCAAGTGCTCACCCAAGAGCTTGAACTTGCGGTATTCTTCGATTTGGGAGAGAAGGTCCTGCTCCAGGTCATCCTCTAAGTCTGTCACTTCTGCTACCTTTGGTAAGAGCTTGCGACTCTTGATTAGCATGAGCTGACTAGCCATTACCATATACTCGCCCGTCACTTCCAGACGCATGGCCTGCAGAGTTGAGACATAGGCTAGATACTGCTCGATGACTTCTGTAATGGGCACATCGTAAATATCCATCTGGTACTTAGAAACCAAGTGCAAGAGCAAGTCCAGGGGCCCTTCAAAATCTTTTAATTTAATATCCATTATCTATATTTTTCTAAGGTCAGAACTGTTTTTAATCCTAGTTTTTTTGCAATTTCGTACAAATCGACCTTGTTTTCTATTTGTCTTAGAATGAACTGTTCCCGCAAGGCTTGAGCGGATAAGGTTGGGAACCCCTTCTCCTTGACAAAGGACTCCAGCTGACGAAAGGCCCACTGACGAGAATAGGCTTTCCCTGCCCTTTCAAAGAGATAGGTCTGCCCCATCAAGGGTTCTAGCTCTGGAATCAAGGTCCTAGGAATGGCTACAATCCTCTGTTGGGAAGCCTTGTTAATTCGCAACACCTGAAAATCCAGATTGATATCTGCAACCTTGAGGGCTAAAATCTCACTAGGCAAGAGCCCTAGCTCCAAGATAAGAAGTGCCAGCAAGCGTCCTTCTGGATAATTACTTTCCTGCCAAAAAGAGTCTAGGTCTAGAATCTCTGGCTTTTCAGTCTTCTTTTCAGCTTGTTTGGCTAATTCCAGACGGTAAAAACTGTCCACTTCACCTTTTTGATAGAGAAAGTAGAGAAATTGGTTACAGGCCGAAAGTTTTCGCTTCTGGGCGCTGATTTTTAGATTGGCTAGCTGGCCTTGGTAAATCTTAAGACTGGTCTCAGAGATCCGCTCACCCACAATGTCTAAAAATTGCTCCAAATCATACTTATAAGACTGCTTGGAATTGACAGACAAACCCTGCTTTTTCTCTAAAAAGGCTGAAATGCTATCTCTCATTTGCATCGAATCTCATATTCCTTACTAAAGTCATGCAAGAGGGCATTAACGGCCTTGAGGATGGACTTGCGCGTGATGATTCCTTGGAAAATTCCTTCATCATCTACCACTGGCAAGAAGGGTTCATCCACCAGTTTATGGAGGACTTCAGTGATGTTATAGTCTGGAGCGACGACTGCCACATCTGTCTTGGTCATATTGACGATGTCTGTCTTTGCCATCTGCTCATCCGTCAAACCTTGCTCCATTTGATAAGCCAAAATGTCCCTCAGACCAATGGTTCCGACAAAGCGTTTGTCAAAGGTCACAACAGGGATACGGGTATAGGTGATTTGACTCAATACCAAAATTGCATGGTCAGCGTTATGGGTATCAATCAAGGCTGCTAGATTCTCAGCAGGGGTAAGAAAAGTCTCTTCCTGCTCCAGTAAAAATGCTTCAAATTCCTTGGCAATCATCGAGCAAACTCCTTGGACAAGCCTGGATAAACCTCATGGTCACGTGTCAAAAAGTCTACTTTGAAATAGCTGCCATCAATCTCCACACGGGCATAAAGGCATTCCCTGATGGTTCCTCGTGGTTGGCTGATGGAGCCTGGATTTAAAAAGAGTGTTTTGCCTTCCATCCAAGCATTTGGCACATGTAAGTGACCATAAAGACAGATGTCCGCTTCTTCTTCCTGAGCCCAGTAGTCCAACTTTTGAAAGTTGAAATTGATATCAAACAAGTGTCCATGCGTCTGGATGATCTTGGTTGGACCTAGTTGAGTTACCAAACGTTCTGGGTAGCCAGCATAAAAGTCCATGTTGCCTTTGACGACATGGATGCCCTCCCAAAGCGGAGAGTCTGGACGGAGTTCTGAGTCACCATCGTGAAAAATGGCATCAACTTTACCCAGATAGCGGTCACGGATTTCTTCCACAATCAAGCTATCTCCGTGGGAGTCACTCATTACAATGATGGTTTGCTTTGCCATGATGGAAATACCTCCAAAAGTTTCTTAACGGCTAAGGCACGGTGGGATTGGCTATTTTTTTCTTCAAGGGTTAATTCAGCTGATGATTTACCAGTTTCTCCTACTAAGAAGAGCGGATCATAGCCAAAACCATTTTCACCCTTAGGTTCAAAATTAATGTAACCTGGCCAGTCAGCTTCGACAACCAAGCTTTCCTTACCTGGGCTAGCAACGACCAAGGTTGTGTGAAATTGGGCTGAGCGATCCTTGAGTTCAAAGACCATGGCCAATTCGTGCAAGAGCTTGGCATTGTTTTCACGATCAGTCGCTCCCACTCCTGCAAAACGGGCTGACCAGACTCCTGGCAAACCACCGAGGACATCGACTTTGAGACCAGAGTCATCTGCTAGCACCATCTTGCCTGTTAATTGGGAAATAGTTTCTGCTTTAAGTCGAGCATTTTCTTCAAAGGTCATACCTGTTTCAGCTACTTCAGGCAGTTCTGGATAGTCATTGAGATTTTCCACATCATAGCCTAGCTTGTCAAAGATAGCTCGGAATTCCTTGGTCTTGCCTTCGTTTCGAGTCGCAATCAACAAGGTTTCTCTAACCTTACTGGTTTCAAAAAAGGCTTCTACATCAACACCTTCTTTAGGCAATTCTACATGCAGGAGTTGCCCATTTTCAACCAAGAGCAGGGCCCCCTGACGTTGGATGACTTCCAAGTTACGTCCTGCTTCTGCATTTAAAATCTCGACGATAAAAGAGAGCAGACGGAAGTTAGAAGACCAGCGCATCACCGTTATCGTAATCGGAAAGCCATTTTCCTCATCACGAAAAATCCTCGCCAAATCCATAAAATCAAGCTCAAGAGGATCTTTGATGAGGCTGTAGATGCCTCCATAGACATCCCAGACACCGACATACCAGTCCTGGTCGTCCTTGTATTCATAAATTTTGTTTGTCATAAAGTTACATGCTCCACATGAATCTCTTTTTCCAGCCATTCTGCTCCAATCTGGGCAAAACTTTGGCTATTGGCTGTTGTGTAAAAACGATGTTGAAGAGGTCCCGCATCTCGGCTACGATTGATTTCAAAATAGTTAAGCAAAACCGAGATATCCCGTACACACTCTGCCCCACTATCGATGAGTTGAACCTTTGGTCCCATGACATTTTGGATGATGGGGCGAAGGAGTGGGTAATGGGTACAACCCAAAATCAAGCTATCCACCTTTCCAACCAAGGGGCGCAGGGTTTCATAAACCACCTTCTTTGTTACACTGGTTGACAGGGCACCCGACTCTACCAAGGGAGCAAACTTGGGACAGGCCAAACTTTCCACCTGTAAATCCGGATCCAGATCATGGATTTTCTGACGGTAGATGTCTGATTGGACCGTCATGGGTGTTCCAATGACTCCGATTTTCCCACCTTGACTGGACTTGATAGCTGCCGAAGCTCCCGGCAAAATCACACCTAGGACAGGAATATCTAGTTGGGCCTTGATTTCTTCCCAGACGACCGCAGTCGCAGTGTTGCAAGCAATGACAATCATCTTGACATCCTTGGTCAAGAGAAAGTTGACCAACTGCCAAGTATATTCACGAATTTGCTCAGCAGGACGGGGGCCATAGGGTGCCCGCGCCGAATCTCCAATATAGACGATTTCTTCATGGGGAAGCTGGCGCATGAGCTCACGAACAACGGTCAAGCCCCCGACACCCGAATCCAAAAAACCAATTGGTCGATTATCCATATAGTCTTCTTTCTAGTCTTTTTTCTGATTGATAGTTCATCATAATTACTCGTCCTAAATGAACGTATAGACAGCTTGATAGAATGGAAACTGCCTCTCTCTTAATCATAATCAAATATCAATAGAATGCAAGGAAAAAGTCTTATCCTTGAGAACTATTGAACATAGTGAGAAGTCTGGAACTTTCATCCCAGACTTTTCCTATTTATTTCTTTTTATTGTTAGCAAGGGCTGCTTTTTGTTGGCGGATGATTTGGTGGTAAACTTGTTGTACCTTGGCTTCGCTTGGTTTTTGACCATTTGCGCTCAAGAGAGCACGAACTGCCTCAGCGTTCAAACGTGGGTTGTCCGCAAATTCTTTTTCGATTTGCTTACGAACCAAGTACATCCCTCCAAGAGCTCCTCCTAGAAAAGCTAACACAATCAAGATAATTGCTAAAAGTAAGTCCATTCTTTTTCTCCTGTTTCTTTTTGAGTCTTCTATATTATACCATAAAGTGACTTTCCTGACTAGTTTGTTTTACGCTTTCAGGGAGGGTGGTAAGCTAATTCTAAGCTAGTCTTACAATCAGAATGAACTATAAAATTATGAATAATTCTCCCCCTTCCTCTCTTTTCTCTACTATTTTAAGAAAAAACAACAGCAAATATGTATCTTGCTAAAAAGCTCTTGACAAATGCTAAGCGACCATTAGAATGGGAGGTAAGGAGATAAATAGAAACAAAATAAGCGAAACTGCTTCATAAAATGTAAACGGTTTCTAATGCACAAAGGAGGGTTTTATGAAAAAACACTTTTGGGAGAAATCCTGTCGCTATAGCATCCGCAAGCTGACGGTTGGGACTGCTTCTGTTTTACTGGGGGCTGTTTTTCTAGTCAACCATACTGTAGCTGCAGACAGTGTTGAGGTCAAGCAAACTGAACCAACCTCTGTCGAAGCTATCACTAAGCCTGATAGTGAACCCAAAGCTGCTGAAGCTACTGAAACTACAAAACCGTCTCAAGCCGAGAGTCCAGTAGTTTCCGAAAGCAAGCCAGCTGTGGAGACTCAGACAACAAATAGTCAAGCTAGTGAAGAAGCCATTGTAGAAGCTAAAGAAAATAAGGAACCTGAAAAAGCAAATCAGCCGGTGACAAAGCAAGAAAACTATCAACTCAACTACGATCAACCTACAGCTCCCTCCTATGATGGATGGGAAAAACAAGCCCTTCCTGTCGGAAATGGAGAGATGGGAGCCAAGGTTTTCGGTCTGATTGGGGAAGAGAGAATCCAGTACAACGAAAAGACCCTCTGGTCAGGAGGACCACAACCCGATAGCACCGACTATAACGGAGGAAACTACAAGGATCGCTACAAGGTCTTAGCAGAGATACGTAAAGCCCTCGAAGCTGGTGACCGCCAAAAAGCTAAACAGCTAGCTGAACAAAATCTAGTTGGACCAAACAACGCCCAGTACGGACGTTACCTAGCCTTTGGAGATATCTTCATGGTCTTCAATAACCAGAAAAAAGGGTTAGATACTGTAACTGATTATCATCGTGGTTTGGATATCACAGAAGCCACTACGACAACTTCTTACACCCAAGATGGGACGGCCTTCAAACGCGAAACTTTCTCCAGCTATCCTGACGATGTCACTGTGACTCACTTGACCAAAAAAGGAAACAAGACACTTGACTTTACCCTTTGGAACAGTTTGACAGAAGACTTGCTTGCTAATGGCAACTACTCTTGGGAATATTCCAACTATAAGAATGGTCATGCCACTACAGATGCAAACGGAATCCTTCTAAAGGGAACTGTCAAAGATAACGGCCTCAAATTTGCATCCTACCTAGGAATTAAAACGGACGGAAAGGTGACCGTTCAGGACGAAACTCTAACCGTTACAGGCGCAAGTTATGCGACCCTCTATCTCAGTGCCAAGACTAACTTTGCTCAGAATCCAAAAACCAACTATCGAAAAGACATTGACCTCGAAAAAACAGTTAAAGGGATTGTCGAAGCAGCTAAGGCCAAAGACTACGAGACACTTAAAAAGGCCCATATCAAGGACTATCAAAGTCTCTTTAACCGCGTTAAACTAAACCTAGGTGGAAACAAGACTGCTCAAACGACAAAAGAGGCCCTTCAAGGCTATAACCCAGAAAAAGGGCAAAAATTGGAAGAACTCTTCTTCCAATACGGACGTTATTTACTCATCAGTTCTTCTCGTGATCGGACAGATGCTCTTCCTGCCAACCTCCAAGGAGTCTGGAATGCCGTAGACAATCCACCTTGGAACGCTGACTACCACCTCAATGTCAATTTGCAAATGAACTATTGGCCTGCCTACATGAGCAATCTTGCCGAAACAGCCAAGCCAATGATTAATTACATTGACGACATGCGTTACTATGGCCGTATCGCTGCTAAGGAATACGCTGGTATCGCATCAAAAGACGGACAAGAAAATGGTTGGCTGGTCCACACCCAGGCAACACCATTTGGTTGGACTACTCCAGGCTGGAATTACTATTGGGGTTGGTCTCCAGCTGCTAACGCTTGGATGATGCAAAACGTCTATGATTACTACAAGTTCACCAAGGATGAGACCTATCTCAAAGAAAAGATTTATCCAATGCTCAAGGAAACAGCTAAGTTCTGGAACTCCTTCTTGCACTACGACAAAGAAAGCGACCGTTGGGTGTCTTCCCCATCCTACTCGCCAGAACATGGGACCATCACCATCGGAAATACCTTTGACCAATCGCTAGTCTGGCAGCTATTCCACGACTACATGGAAGTCGCTAACCATCTGAATGTCGACCAAGACTTAGTCACAGAGGTCAAGGCTAAATTTGACAAACTCAAACCCCTTCACATCAACAAAGAGGGACGTATCAAGGAATGGTATGAGGAGGATAGCCCTCAATTCACCAACGAAGGGATTGAAAACAACCACCGCCACGTTTCCCATCTAGTTGGTCTCTTCCCAGGTACGCTCTTTAGCAAGGACCAAGCTGAATATCTAGAGGCTGCGCGTGCAACTTTGAACCATCGCGGAGATGGTGGTACTGGTTGGTCTAAGGCCAATAAAATCAACCTCTGGGCTCGTCTCTTAGACGGTAACCGTGCCCATCGCTTGCTCGCCGAACAGCTCAAGTATTCAACCCTAGAAAACCTTTGGGATACCCACGCACCTTTCCAAATCGACGGAAACTTTGGGGCAACAAGTGGGATGGCAGAAATGCTCCTCCAATCACATACTGGCTATATTGCACCATTACCAGCTCTTCCAGATGCCTGGAAAGACGGTCAGGTTTCTGGCTTGGTTGCTCGAGGAAACTTTGAAGTTAGCATGAAGTGGAAAGATAAAAACCTTCAAAGCTTGTCCTTCCTGTCAAATGTCGGTGGAGACTTAGCTGTAGACTATCCAAATATCGAAGCCAGCCAAATCAAGGTCAATGGCAAAGCAGTCAAGGCAACGATCCTTAAAGATAATCGTATCCAGCTTGCAACGCAAAAAGGTGACGTCATTACCTTTGAACACTTCCCTGGTCGTGTAACCAGTCTGACAGCCGTTCGACAAAATGGAGTCACTGCCGAACTCACCTTTAACCAAGTAGAAGGCGCTACCCACTATGTCATCCAAAGACAAGTGAAAGACGAAACTGGCCAAACCTCTGCGACCAGAGAATTTGTAACCAATCAAACCCACTTTATCGACCGTTCACTCGATCCTCAACTCGCCTACACTTATACTGTTAAGGCTATGCTGGGTAATATTTCTACACAGGTATCCGAAAAGGCCAATGTCGAAACCTATAACCAATTGATGGATGACCGTGATAGCCGAATCCAATACGGTTCTGCATTTGGAAACTGGGCAGACTCAGAGTTATTTGGAGGAACAGAGAAGTTTGCTGATCTGTCACTAGGTCACTATACAGATAAAGATGCGACAGCAACTATTCCTTTCAATGGTGTTGGTATTGAAATCTATGGTCTCAAATCATCTCAATTAGGAATCGCGGAAGTCAAAATTGATGGTAAATCAGTCGGCGAACTTGATTTCTATACTGCAGGTGCAACTGAAAAAGGTAGCCTTATCGGTCGCTTCACAGGATTGTCAGATGGTGCTCATGTGATGACCATCACTGTAAAACAAGAGCATAAACACCGTGGTAGTGAGCGTTCTAAAATTTCCTTAGACTACTTTAAAGTTTTACCTGGACAGGGAACAACTATTGAAAAAATGGATGACCGTGACTCTCGCATTCAATACGGATCTCAATTCAAAGATTGGACCGATACTGAATTATATAAGAGCACAGAAAAATATGCGGACATCAATAACACCGACCCAAGTACCGCTTCAGAAGCTCAGGCAACCATTCCATTTACTGGAACAGGTATTCGAATTTACGGACTAAAAACCTCCGCTCTCGGAAAAGCTCTCGTGACACTGGATGGAAAAGAAATGCCAAGTCTAGACTTCTACACTGCTGGCGCTACCGAAAAGGCAACCTTAATTGGAGAATTTACTAATCTGAGCGATGGCAATCATATTTTGACATTGAAAGTTGATCCAAATTCACCAGCAGGACGCAAGAAAATCTCTCTAGACTCCTTTGATATCATCAAAGCCCCTGCTGTTGGTATAGATAGTCCAAGTATCGCACCACTTAAGGAAGAGGATAAAAACATCTCTTTAACTCTTCCAGCTGGAGATTGGGAAGCCATCGCAGTGACCTTCCCAGGTGTCAAAGATCCTCTAGTTTTGCGTAAGGTGGATGAAACGCATCTGGTTACAAGTGGAGATCAGACTATCCTATCAATCCAAGACAATCAAGTTCAAATTCCTATCCCTGACGGAACCAATCGAAAAGCTGGAAATGCGATAGAAGCTTATTCTATCCAAGGAAATATGACAAGCAGTCCTATCGTAGCTGTCTTTACTAAAAAGGATGAGAAGAAGGTTGAAAATCAGCAACCAACTACAAGCAAAGGAGATGAACCGGCTCCTATTGTAGAAATTCCTGAGTACACGAAACCTATCGGGACAGCGGGACAAGAACAACCACCTACCGTTTCTATTCCTGAATATACTAAGCCTATCGGTACAGTGGGACAAGAACAGCCACCTACCGTTTCTATTCCTGAGTATACTAAGCCTATCGGTACAGTGGGACAAGAGCAACCACCTACGATTTCTATTCCTGAATATACTAAACCTATCGGGACAGCAGGACAAGAACAGCCACCTACCGTTTCTATTCCTGAGTATACTAAGCCTATCGGCACAATGGGACAAGAACAGCCACCTACCGTTTCTATTCCTGAGTACACGAAACCTGTCGGCACAGCAGGACAAGAGCAAGTGCCTACGGTTTCTGTTCCTGAATATAAACTTCGTGTCTTAAAAGATGAAAGGACTGGAGTTGAAATTATTGGAGGGGTGACTGACTTAGAGGGAATTTCTCACATTTCTAGCAGACGTGTATTAGCTCAAGAACTATTTGGTAAGACCTATGATGCTTACGATCTTCACCTTAAAAATCCAACAGATCAGAGTTTGCAACCAAAAGGAGCCGTCTTGGTCCGCTTGCCTATTTCCTCTGCTGTCGAAAATGTCTACTACCTAACTCCATCAAAAGAATTACAGGCACTCGATTTTACTATTCGCGAGGGAAAGGCAGAATTCATCACTAGTCATTTCAGTACCTATGCTGTCGTCTATCAAGCTGCTGGAACAACCCCTAGTACAGATGAAAAACCAAGTGCTTCAGATACAGAAACCTTGGCACACGAGGCTGAACAACTTTCAGCTAGTCCGAACCTTGCTAAAGCTGGAAATCATTCTCCTAAAGAAGAACTTCCAGCAACAGGAGAAGCGTCCAACCCACTCCTCTTCTTAGCAGGACTCAGCCTAGCCCTTACAGCCACTTTTATGTTAAAAGGGAGAAAGGATGAATCCAACTAACGTTTAATATCACAAAAACAGGATGAAGAACAACTTCATCCTGTTTTATTTTGTCATCAAAACTTAGTTTTACAGTAGGTATAAAAAGGTTAAGGTCAAGAGACTTGCTAGAAGCCCAACTCCCCAAAAGAAGAAGTCAACCTTCCACTCGCTCCAAGGATTACCCTTGCCTGAGAATCCTCCAAGCTCGAAATGGTGATGCACAGGTGTCATACGGAAAATACGCTTCCCGCCACTAAGTTTGAAGTAGGTAACCTGCATCATAACAGAGCTTGTCTCAAAAACATAGATAATCCCAATCAACAAAAGGGTCCATTCTTGGTGGAGGGCCATAGAGATTGCTGCCAGCATCCCACCTAAAGCCAAACTTCCCACATCTCCCATGAAAACCTTGGCAGGCTTGTGATTAAAGACGAAGAAACCTAACAAACCACCAATCATGGCAAGAATCACAAGAAGAATATCCAGTTGATTTTGCATATAAGCAATCACACCATAGGCCGACAAGCTAATCACCACGGAAATACTGGCTAAGCCGTCGATCCCGTCCGTCAGATTCACCGCATTTGAAAAGCCAACTAGCCAGAAAAGGGCAAAGAAAATATAGAAAATTCCCAAATGAACTTGGTAGCCAAAGACTGAAAGCATATCGCCACCGCGCTCATAAAAGAGGTAGAAAATCACTCCTCCAAGGAGCTGGAGAACAAGTTTTTGCTTGGGATTTAAGCCTTCGTTGATTTTACGAAAGACCTTGAGGAAATCATCCAAAAAACCTACCAAACCATACAAAACCAAGATAAACAAAATCATGCCTACATTGTTGGTCAATTGTTGGGTAAAGAGAGCGACCAGAAAGCTCACAACAACTGCAACAATCAGGAAGACAAGACCTCCCATGGTTGGAGTCCCAGATTTAGCTTGGTGTTGCTTGACATCCTCGTGCATCTGCTGACCTGTAATCTGTGCTTTTCGATAAAATCGGATAAAGGCTGGAATACCTATCAAGGTCAATAGAAAGGCTAGAACTCCAGCACTAATGGAACTAATCATCTTAATCTCCTAAAGTTATTATCATTTTTTTAATGTCTTTGAGGGCTGTATTGGCACGGACACTTTGTTTCTTGACCGTTTTGCCACTACCTTCCCACTCGACTTCTATATTCAGCCATTTGGCCAATGTTTGCACATTTTCATCTGTCCAGCCGTACATATCAGGCATTTCTTCGACCTTGTCAGACAGGATCAAGATCTGCTGATTAGCTTCCAAATTATCTCCTTCAGAAACCGAGAGTTCCTTGATCTTGGTTCCTGTTCCGATAACGATTGGTTGGACAAGGTTACGACGCAATTCCTCTGCTAGGTCTCCCGGAGTAAAGTCCTTGGTAGCTGGCATGGCATAGCTTGTCGTCTTGCTGACCTGATCTAAGCTCTTGGCAGTTGACTGAAGATTGAGGGATTCTTTCATAGCAGAAGCTCGCTCAAGGATTGGGTTGGCAAACTCCCCAAGCTGAACACCTGAATAATGCTCTGGCTGTTGCACCGTTACATAGAGGATAAAGTCAGGATTTTCTGCAGGATGCATCGACACAACAGAGAAGATATAGTTGGTTTCACCTGTTAGGTAACCCCCATTCTTCTCATCGGCAATCTGAGCAGTCCCTGATTTCAGGGCGACATTCTGACCTGGAACATTGACAATTGCTTTTCCTGTGCTATGGTTGTACATGATACCGTAGACAGGATCTGTTCCAACCATGACCATGTGGTCTCGAGTAGAGGATGCTGCCGCTTTTGACACAGGATTTCCGACGATTTCCTTTTGAGACTTACGGACAGACTGGTCATTTGGATCATAGAGGGAACTGATAAATTTCGGCTCCAACATAACCCCATCATTGGCAATGGCTGTAAAAGCACGAAGCATCTGGGTCTGGGTAACAGAGATCCCTTGTCCAAATGAGCTCATGGCAATATCGACAATGTTATCAGCAGGTAATTGACCTGTGTACTCATCTGTCAAACCAAAACGGGTCGGTACCCCAAACTTAAAACGGTTGAGGTAGTCCAGCCAAGTTGCATCTCCCATCTTTTGCTCAAGCAAGGTCATTCCGATATTAGTTGAGTGGGCAAAACCTTGGGAGAAGGTCATGGTGCCACCACTCGTCAAACCTGCATTGACGTCCCAGTCTCGAATGGTCGCATCAGCTATTTTCAATTCACTACTGTTAAAGTATTCGCCACCAGAGAAGGTGTTGTTATCAATAGCTGAAGCCAACATCATCACTTTCATGGTGGATCCTGGCTCATAGTTACTTTGATAGAGGATATCACGCCAGACAAAGTCTTTTGTGATGCCATCCTTGGTATCGGCATTGAAGGTTGGCCGTTGAGTTGTAGCCAGGATTTCCCCTGTCTTAGCGCTGACCAAGGTAGCCGTCATATACTTGCCTTTTACCTTTTCCTGAAAGACATCCATCTGTGTTTCCATAAAGGATTGTAAGGGACTAGAAAGGGTTGTGTACACATCCTTTCCATCTACCGTTTGTTGAGAAGCTTGATCTGTACCCGGAACAATATTTCCCAGACGATCTTTCTCATAGGTGATGATCCCATCTGTACCCGCCAGAATGCTATTTAAGGAACTCTCCAGTCCAGATGTCCCAATCAAACGTTTGGTGCCATCCTCATTTTCATGGAGTTGCGCTAAACCGATAAAGGAAGAAGCAAACTGTCCATTGGGATAACTGCGGTTAGGGCTAGTTGTAAAGTCAACTCCCTCAACACCAGCAGTTTTGAGGTCATTTTTAATGGCCATCATATTGGCATAGGTAATCCCATTTCCCTTGGTACCAAAAGATACCTGTTTCAGATCTGGTTGAGAAAGCTGTTCTTTGACATAGGGCTCCTCCATATCCAGATACTTATGGAAAATTTCAGCTACCTTATTAAATTGAGAATCCTCTACATAGAGAATTTTGCCTGTTGCTGACTTGTAGGTCTTGTCAATAACGGCATAGATATTATACGAAGTCGCATCCTCAGCAATAGGCGTTCCATTACGATCATAGATGGTTCCCCGTTTTGCAGGAATCGTCTTGGTTGTTTGATGGACCTTGTTTGCTTCTTGAACCAAGTCCTTACCAAATTTTTTACCCGTTCCGATGATGACAGCAAAGTTGACCAAAAAGACTGCGAAGAGTATGACAGCCAATAAACTCAGGCTTTTCCCTACTCTTCGACGATTTTCTTCTGGAGATTTACGGTTACGAACGGCATAACGGATGATTTTTTCTTTCCACTGTTTCATTTCTTACTCCGCTGCTCGGATATTTTCGTTATTCAGCTGCAAATCCTTGGAGTTTGCAATCTCTTTCAAACGTTCTGAACGAATCAATTCATTGACCTCTTGCTTGGCATCGTCTAGCTCTGTTTTCTTTTCTTCGATTTGAGCATTGACCTTGGTCAATTCATTCTGAACTTGTAATAGCTTTGTCTGCATAAACACAACGCTAATTGCCAGGATAATCATTGTTGCAGCAATCGAAACATAGAAGGCCTTTTCCACACGTGAAAAACCTTTAAACTTCGTTTGCAATAACTGGCTTGTTTTTTCGATTCTTTCTGCCATGTTTTTCCTCTTACTTGTGAATTTTTCTAGCCACGCGCAACTTGGCTGAATGCGAACGATTGTTGGCTTCTAGCTCTTCAGCACTTGGCAAGATTGGCTTGCGGGATACCAATTCCATCTTAGGCTTAAGATCGTCTGGAATGAAGGGCAAGCCTTTGGGAACTTCCACTGTTGAAGCCTCCTTAAACAACTGCTTGGTCAAGCGGTCTTCCAGCGAATGGAAGGTAATGACCGAGATTCTACCATCCAGAGCCAGCATGTCCATGGCCTGCTGGATGGATTCATCTGCCGCACCCAGCTCATCATTGACTTCGATTCGGATAGCCTGGAAAATCTGCTTGGCAGGGTGCCCCTTTTTCTTGAGTTCCTTAGCAGGCTTGGCCGACTTGATAATCTCTGCCAACTCCGTCGTCGTCTCAATGGGTTTCACCTCACGCGCTTGCTCAATCTTACGGGCAATCTGTTTAGAGAATTTATCCTCACCATACTTGAAAAAGATCCGAACCAAGTCATGATAGTCATAATGATTGACCACCTCATAGGCCGTCAAACTAGCTTCCTGATTCATCCGCATATCCAGTGGCGCATCCTTTTTATAAGAAAAACCACGCTCACGCTGATCTAGCTGAGGACTGGACACTCCCAAGTCATAACAAATTCCATCAATTTCCTGGACACCAGCCTCCTGCAAACGTGCCTGCAAATGACGGAAGTTATCCTTGATAAAGGTTACCATCCCCTTTTCGATATAGGGTGCCAACCGTTTTTGCGCGTTGTCAATAGCATTCTGGTCCTGGTCAAAGGCATAGAGATGCCCTTTTTCGCTCAATTTACTTAATAAATATTCGCTATGGCCTGCTCCACCCAAGGTCGCATCAACATAGATACCGTCAGGTTTCACGTCTAGCATATCAATCGTTTCATGAAGCAAGACCGTTACATGATGAAATTCTTTTGTCATATCCTATCTATTTTACCACAAATCTGACCAGCTTGCACTTGTCAGACAAAACTAGAGACCTTCGAAAAAAATCTCCAAAAAAAATGTCATATATACTTGACACATCGCCCTCAAAAGAATATAATATAGTCAAATATATGCGACATATCAGAAAGGAGACTCTATGAATCGTGTCAAAGAATTCCGCAAGGAACTGGGCATTTCCCAGCTCGAGCTCGCCAAAGATATCGGTGTCTCGAGACAGACCATCAACATGATTGAAAATGACAAGTACAATCCAACCTTGGAACTCTGTCTCAATCTCGCCCGCAGCCTCCAAACTGACCTCAACAGTCTCTTTTGGGAAGACGATTTTTAAAAAAGGAGCAAACAAATGAAAAAAGAAACTCTCACTGACAAACTCATCAAACGCACATATGGCATTTCTGGCCCCCTTGACGAACACAAACGGCGCGAGGCCGATCGTATCGGGAATCAGGTCTTTATCGTTCTCTTTTATCTGATGATATTTGGCAACCTCATTCCCTTTGTCCTTGCTTATAAATACCCACAAATTGTCGCTATCGGCTATCCTCTCGTGGTGTTTGGTATTTCGATGATGGCTGCCCTCTATGTTGTCTCTCAAACCAAAAAAACGGGCATCACAGCTATTGATCCCGAAATGTTAAGTAAGAAAGAAAGTAAACAGCTACATTTTCCTGGTCTAAAAGCTGGTCTGATCTATGGAATAGCGATATTTTTTATAATGCCACTCATCGATACCTTAACCAGTGAAAATCCAAATTTCATCAGTTCTCTTCTGAATTCAAAACATATTTTAAAAACGATACTGGGAGCGTTCTTTTTTGGACTGATGATGCAAATTGTTGTCTCTCTTCGCATTCAAAAAGCCAAGAAAGACCAAGAAGACGACTAGGAGATTCCTTATGAAATCACTAGCTAGACTACTGATCAGTCATGTTTTTATCAGTATCTTTGTTACCTTTTTCCTACTTTCTGGACATATTGAGCATCCTTTCTTGATTATCTTTCTTTTATTCCTTCCTGTATTGAACAAGGGACAGAGATTCCAGAAAATCCAATCAAAAAAAATACGTCTTCTAAACGCATCTCTCTGTTTTATCCTCGTATCCTTTCCACAACTTTTAACAAATCCTATGGATTGGAGATACCTGGTATTTCTAATAATCTGTATCATTTTTAGTTTGGTTTACTTCTATACTCTCTATCAACTCTTTAAAGAAGTCAATCAAAAATCGCTCATTTAGGAGATCACTCCCATGAAAAAAGAAGATTTCACCACTCGCTTACTCAAACTATTCTTTCACATACAAGGGCCTTTTGATGAATGCCGTCAAGAGATGATTTACAAGGCTTGTGCCCGTGCCTTGATCCAAATCGTTTACTCCTCCCTCCTACTCTTCTTGTTCTATCTCCTATTTGGACGCTTCATAGGGTTGGTTCGAGATGCCATGCCCTACCTCTATTTTGGACTTATCTTCGTCCTCGCATCTAGGGCGAGACTAGCAGTTCGCAACTTACATTTAGACAAGGATGACCCGTCCGAAATCCATCACAAAAGCTACAGCAAAAGCCAAATCAAAGTTCGTAGTTGGGGTGTATTCATCAGTATTCAGCTTGGTCTCTTCCTCTTACTAATCTTTCATAAACTCTTTGTTCAGCATCTTCCTCTCGACACCTTTTGGGACAATCTCTCCCAGTTCGATAAAATGCTCCCTTTACTAGTCTTGGGTTTAGGAATTGGAGCCATCTTTGGAACCATGACCTATGCCTTTTTATCGGAACACGAGGTGAAACACTCTGAATCAGGAATGCATAAGGAGAATATAGAAAAATGACCAGTGTATATGATTTTTCTGTTTTGAACCAAAATAACCAAGCAACTCCCCTGGAGAGCTATCGTGGCAAAGTTCTCTTGATTGTCAACACTGCTACTGGATGTGGTTTAACGCCCCAGTACCAGGGGCTTCAAGAACTCTATGAACGCTATCAAGATAAGGACTTTGAAATCCTAGATTTCCCTTGCAATCAGTTCATGGGACAAGCACCTGGCAGCGCAGAGGAAATCAATAGTTTCTGTAGCCTACACTATCAGACAACTTTCCCTCGCTTTGCCAAGATTAAGGTCAACGGCAAGGAGGCTGATCCTCTTTATGTTTGGCTAAAAGACCAGAAGTCTGGCCCGCTAGGAAAACGAATCGAATGGAATTTTGCTAAGTTTCTCATTGGCCGAGATGGGCAAGTCCTTGAGCGCTTCTCTTCCAAAACAGACCCCCAAACCATCCAAGAGTCTCTCCAAAAAATACTCTAATTTCTTTTTAAAACGTATCCTTTCATTTAGTTTGAGCCCTGAAAGGATGCGTTTTTTCTTTAAAAAGTAACTGATTTTCTTTAATTTATATTTATTTTTTTGCTTTTTGCTATTGCAATTCTTTCATTAATTTAGTATATTTGTTATATTAAAAGTTTTCAGTCATTTTAAGGGAGAAATGACCTTTTAAATTTTTTTATCTTAAAATGAAAGCGCTTTATAAATAGGAGGTAAGGTGGCTTACAAATTATCAGAGAGTTTTTTCATTAAATCAAGTTGTAACCAAGTCAGACTTGGGCTTGGGCAGTAGCTGACTGCCTTTCTAAAAACTAGGAGTATATTATGAATCGATACCTTTTTGAAAAAGGGCAAACATTTAGCATTCGGAAGTTAACTGTAGGTGTGGCATCTGTTATCGTCGGACTGGCATTTTTTGCTTCTGGAACCGTGCGTGCAGACGAAACGTCTCCTGCCACGACATCCAATTTAGATCAGCAAATGAAACAAGTCGCAGATATAGAAGAGACCAAGGTTGAACCAGTCAAAGAAGAAGGCCGTGTAGAAGCTGAAAAACAAGAAACACCTGTTGCCGATACCAACAGTGCTGACTTGCTCCCTGAAGACATTCAGGACCGTGCCTATCCCGACACACCTGTCAAAGAACTCGATACGACTACTATCGTTGACCAAAAAGCTAGTCCAAAAGTAGAAACTAAGAGCATTCTAAAGGACAAGGAAGAAGCTCCAAAAGAAGCTGAGAACGGAAATCGTGCCATCATTAACGGTGGACAAGACCTCAAACACATCAACTACGAGGGACAACCTGCTACTGCTGCCACTATGGTTTACAGCACTTACAATGCAGGGGAACAACGCTACCTCGTTTCAGGCTCAGGTATTTTCGTAGCACCTAACCTGATCCTTACCGTTGCTCATAACTTCCTAGAGGCCAATAAAGAAACTGGCGAAGGTCACATTCGTGGTGGAAAATCTGCCCAGTTCTACTATAACGTTGGTTCAAACAGCGAAAAGAAAAATTCACTGCCATCTTCTGGAACTACGGTTTTATTCAGAGAAAAAGATATCCATTTCTGGAATAAGAAAGAGTTTGGAAAAGGTTATAAGAACGACCTTGCTCTTGTAGAAGCTCCTATTCCTCTTCCGATTGCTAGTCCAAACAAAGCAGCAACCTTTGCGCCTTTAGCGGAGCACAAAACGCATCAGCCGGGAGAAGCCATCAGTACGATTGGCTACCCAACTGACTCAAGCTCCAAAGAACTGAAACAACCTATCCTAGCTGGTCAGCTTTACAAGGCAGATGGGACCATCCGATCTGTTGAGTCCTATGATGATAAGGGAACGACTGGTATCACCTACAAAACCACTTCTGTATCTGGTTTGTCTGGTGGCGGGATTGTCGATAGCCAAGGAAAAGTTCTGGGGGTTCACCAACACGGAACCGTTGACAATGGTGTGGCTGAAAAGGATCGCTTTGGTGGCGGACTCGTCCTTTCACCTGAACAACTGAAATGGGTTAAGGACATGATTGCCAAGTATGGTGTGAAAGGCTGGTACCAAGGTGATAACGGAAATCGTTACTACTTTACCGATGAAGGACGTATGCTTCGGAATGAGAAAGCTGTGATCGGAAGCAACGAATATTCCTTTAACCAAGATGGGATTGCTACCTTGACCAAGGGAGTTGAGTACGGTCGTGTGGTTATCCAACACGAAGACGAAGAAGGAAATCCTGTCAAAGATAATGACACCTTTATCGAACAGACAGCTGTTGATTCGCCATTTGACTATAATTTCAAAAAAGAAATCGAGAAGACGGACTTCTATCAGAAGAATAAAGACAAATACGAAATTGTATCCATTGATGGCGTAGCAGTCAATAAACAACTAAAGGATACTTGGTCTGAAGATCACAATGTTGTCAGCAAAGCGCCTGCCGGTACACGTGTCATCAAGGTGGTCTATAAAGTCAACAAAGGCTCCTTCAAAGTTTACTACCGTCAAAAAGGAACCACTACTGAACTAGCGGAAGCGACAGTTGATAACAATGACGGTCAAGAGTATGACGTTTCCTTTGTCAACACCTTCCATGCAAAAGACATTGCTGGCTACCGTCCAGTAAAAGCTAGCTTGGAAGCAAGGATCCAGCAAAAAGGTGTGAATGAAGTCGTCTTTGAATACGAGCCAGTCGCTGATACGGCTAATCCAACGACTCCGACTCCACCAGTCGCTCATCCAGAAGATAAAGAAACTGAGATTGGCAATCATGGACCTCTTCCAAGCAAGGCTCAACTCGATTACCACAAGGAAGAATTGGCAGCTTTCATCCACTACGGAATGAACACCTATACCAATTCTGAATGGGGAAATGGGAAAGAAGACCCCCGATACTTCAATCCAACCAACTTGGATACTGACCAGTGGATTCGTACTCTGAAGGAAACGGGCTTCAAACGAACTATTATGGTTGTTAAACACCACGACGGATTCGTTGCTTATCCTTCTAAGTACACCAACCATACCGTAGCTGCTAGCCCATGGAAAGATGGTAAGGGTGACCTTCTCGAAGAAGTTTCCAAGTCCGCTAGCAAGTATGACATGAATATGGGTGTTTACTTGTCACCATGGGATGCTAATCATCCAAAATACCATGTTGCAACCGAAAAAGAATACAACCAATACTATCTCAACCAGCTGAAAGAAATCCTTGGTAATCCAAAATACGGTAATAAAGGGAAATTTATCGAGGTTTGGATGGACGGTGCGCGTGGTAGCGGTGCCCAAAAAGTAACCTATACCTTTGATGAATGGTTCAAATACATCAAAGAAGCTGAAGGAGATATTGCTATCTTCTCTGCTCAACCGACAAGCGTTCGCTGGATCGGAAATGAACGAGGTATCGCAGGTGACCCTGTATGGCATAAAGTCAAAAGGGCCAACATCACAGACGATGTGAAAAACGAATACCTCAACCATGGTGACCCAGATGGTGATATGTACTCTGTAGGGGAAGCTGACGTTTCGATCCGTTCGGGCTGGTTCTACCATGACAATCAACAGCCGAAATCACTCAAAGAGTTGATGGATATCTACTTCAAGTCTGTTGGTCGTGGAACGCCACTCCTTCTCAATATTCCACCAAATAAAGAAGGAAAATTCGCCGATGCAGATGTGGCTCGCTTGAAGGAATTCAAAGCAACCCTAGATCAAATGTATGCGACTGACTTTGCCAAAGGTGCCACCGTAACAGCAAGTTCGACTCGTCAAAACCACCTCTACAAGGAAAGCCACCTCACAGACGGTAAAGATGACACCAGCTGGGCGCTCTCAAATGATGCCACAACCGGTAGCTTTACAGTCGATTTGGGGCAAAAGAGACGCTTTGACGTCGTTGAACTCAAGGAAGATATCGCCAAAGGTCAACGTATCTCTGGTTTCAAGATTGAAGTTGAAATCAACGGACGTTGGGTGACATACGGCGAAGGTTCGACCGTTGGTTACCGTCGCTTGGTTCAAGGCAAGCCTGTAGAGGCACAAAAAATTCGTGTAACCATCACTGGTGCTCAAGCAACTCCAATCTTGACTAACTTCTCAGTCTACAAGACACCAAGCAGCATTGAAAAGACAGATGGCTATCCTCTTGGACTGGAATACCACTCAAACACAACTGCGGATACAGCCGGAACAACTTGGTACAATGAATCTGAAGGTGTTCGTGGCACTTCTATGTGGACCAATCAAAAAGATGCCAAAGCAAACTATACCTTCACAGGAACCAAGGCCTATGTCGTCTCTACAGTCGATCCTGGTCATGGAGAAATGTCCGTCTACGTTGATGGTCAAAAGGTTGCCGATGTCCAAACTAAGAATGCTAGCCGTAAACGCAGCCAAAAAGTCTTTGAGACAGGCGATTTAGCACCAGGCCAACACACTATTACTCTTGTAAATAAAACAGGCGAACCAATTGCTACAGAAGGAATCTACACCCTAAACAATGATAGTAAAGGGATGTTTGAACTCGAGTCTACCAACTACGAAGTCGAAAAAGGAAAACCAGTCACTGTTAAGATTAAACGTGTTGGTGGAAGCAAGGGGGCTGCTACTGTTCGCTTTATCACAGAACCTGGAACTGGAGTTCACGGTAAAGTTTACCAAGATACAACTCAAGATGTGACCTTTAAAGATGGAGAAACAGAAAAGACTGTTACCATCCCAACGATTGACTTTACAGAACAGGCCGACTCTGTCTTTGACTTCAAAGCCAAGCTCACTTCTGTCACTGATGGTGCCCTGCTCGGTTTTGCTACAGATGCAACCATCCAAGTGATGAAAGCTGAATTGCTGGTCAAGGACCAAACAAGTTATGATGACCAAGCTAGTCAGTTGGATTACAGTCCTGGCTGGCACCATGAAACCAATTCGGCAGACAAGTATCAAAAAACGGAGTCTTGGGCTTCCTTTGGTCGCTTAACTGATGAACAAAAGAAAAAGACAACCGTAACAGCTTACTTCTACGGTACTGGACTTGATATCAAGGGCTATGTTGATCCAAATCATGGTATCTACAAAGTCTTCCTAGATGGCAAAGAAGTTCCTTACCAAGATGGCATGGGAAATGCTTCAACTATTGATGGTAAGAAATACTTTAGCGGTCGTGCAGCCCAACGCCAAGGCAATCAAACTCTGGTTAGCTTAAAAGGTCTGGACGAAAACTTGCACGCAGTCACCCTTCAACTAGATCCTGATCGAAACGATTTATCTCAAAATATCGGTATTCAGGTAGATCAATTTATCACTCGTGGCGAAGGCAGTGAACTCTACAGCAAGGCAGATATCATCCAGTCTATCTCAAAATGGAAAGATGATCTGTCCAACTTTGATCCAGCAGGCTTAAAAAATACGGCTACTGCACGCCAAGCTTTCCAAGCAAATCTAGAAAAATTGAGAAACCAACTCAGTGCTGATGCAGTGGATGTTCAAGAAGTCATGTTGACAGTCAGTGCCCTACAAGATATCCTATCCAAGGATGAGAACTATCAAAGAGGCCAAGAGGAGCCTAGTCCAGAGCAACCGGAACAGCCAGAGGAACCTGAGAAACCTGACCAGCCTGAGCAACCAGCTGAACCAAAACAACCGGAAATTGAGTACGATAAGGCTATGGACAGCTTGACGAAAGCAATCGAGAAAAAAGTCGCTGAGCTTGGATCCAACAAGGAAGCTAAGAAGAAATTATTAGAAATTGCTGACCAAGCCATTGCTGCCATCCAAGAAGCTAAAACTCAGGAAGCAGTCAATCAAGCGCTAAAAACTGCTCTCGAACAAATCAGCAAGCTTGAAGCAGCTAAGCCTGAGAAACCTGCTGAACCAAAACAACCGGAAATTGAGTACGATAAGGCTATGGACAGCTTGACAAAAGCTATCGAGAAAAAAGTCGCTGAGCTTGGATCCAACAAGGAAGCTAAAAAGAAATTATTAGAAATTGCTGACCAAGCCATTGCTGCCATCCAAGAAGCTAAAACTCAGGAAGCAGTCAATAAAGCGCTAGAAACTGCTCTCGAACAAATCAGCAAGCTCGAAGCAGCTCAGCCTGAGAAACCTGCTGAACCTGAAAAACCAGCTGAACCTGAAAAACCAGTTCAACCGGAAAAACCAGTTCAACCTGAAAAACCGGCTGAACCTGAAAAACCGGCTCAACCTGAAAAACCGGCTGAACCTGAAAAACCGGCTGAGACTGAGAAACCGGCGCAACCTGAGAAACCAGCGCAACCTGAAACTCCAGCTCAGCCTGAAAAGCCAGCTCAGCCTGAGAAACCAATTCAACCGGAAAAACCGGCTCAACCGGAGAAACCGACTGAGACTGAGAAACCAGCTGAGACTGAAAAACCGGCTCAACCGGAAAAACCAGCTGAACCTGAAAAACCGGCTCAACCAGAAAAACCAGCTGAGACTGAGAAACCGGCTGAACCTGAAAAACCAGCTCAACCTGAGAAACCAATTACTTCTTCAAGTCCTGAGGAAGGGGTTAAAGACCTTGTCTTTACACTTCCAAGCTTGGAAATCGTCAATAAGGTCGTACCATTCAAGACGATTCGTCGCGAAAACCCACAATTAGACAAAGGAAAAGAGCAAGTTCTATCAGAAGGAAAAGACGGTCTCTTAGTCGAGTATGTTGAAGTGGACGGTGACAATCGCAAGGTTCTCCAAACAGAAGCAACTCCAGCTCAAGATCGAGTGATTGAGGTAGGTAGCAAACAAAGCTCAGTTGGAACAGAAGCGCCACCAGTTGTGACTCTTCCTGAGTATGTTCTACCAAGAGAGACTGAAAAACCTGCTCCAGCCGTAACAGACAATTCATCAGCAAAAGATGAAAAAGCTCCTGTTACAGCTACAATCAAAGAAGACAAGGAAAGACTACTCCCTGCAACTGGGGAACAAGAAGCAACTGCCTTCCTCTTCTTGGCAGCTATTACTTCTATCTTGTCTCTCCTTATCTTCCAAAAGAATTTCAAAGACTAAAAGAAATCTTTGATTGATTCTTTTCCATTATTTCAGTTCCCCCGTAGAGAAGACCATCTGGTCTTCTCTTTTTCTATCTCTAGAAAATAAAAAACATCCATAAATTTATATGGATATTTTAGTATAAAATTCTAAAATAAGGTTATCATTGAGGATAGGTATTTTCAAAGTCAACTACGATTTCAAGCAAACGGTCATCTAAAAAAGTCAAAGCTTCTTGTCTAATGTCTTCAGGAATGCCATAGTAAGCTTCGGCAATCCCTCCACAGATAGCAGCGATAGTATCGCTATCTCCTCCGATGGAAATCGCATTTCGGATAGCATCCTCGAAATTTTCAGACTTAAAGAAGACCTCTAAGGCCTGGGGAACAGAGTCCTGACAAGTCACATCAAAAGTGTAATCCTCTCTGATGTCGTCCAGAGTAAAGTCCATAGGATAGTAATTCTTATCAATATGGTCCCTGATTTCATCCATACTAGCACCATTTCGTGCCAAGAAAATTGCTACAGCTGTCGCTTCAGCACCCTTTATGCCCTCAGGATGATTATGAGTCACTGCTGTAACTGCTTGTGACAAAGACTTGGCTTGCTCTATACTATCTGCCACAAAACCGACGGCGCTGATGCGCATAGCGGCGCCATTACCATAACTACCATAGGATTGAGGATCATCAGAAAAATCCAATAGAAAAAGTGACCTCCATAACCACAATCGTGATAATGACGGCCGACTTCCTGCATGTACTGGACAGCATTTTTTGACAGTTGACTCCAGTCTTCCTTGCTGGCCAATAAGGCTTTAGCTACCGCCAAAGTCATAATACTATCATTGGTCGGACAAGAATTCTGGGTGAACAAATCAAACTCTTTACTTTTATGATTATCCGCCTCGAATCGAGAACCAACAATATCTCCAATAACCGCTCCTAGCATGATTCACCTCCTGCAACATTCTCTACTCTTATGAAAATAGAGTCCATTAAATCCTTTTGAAATTTACTTTATTATAGCATGCTTAGACATTTTTCAGGGACTTGGACAGGCTCTATGCTTGCAGTCCCATATATGCATAGGTTCGATTTCTGGGACACTCTTTTTCCGTCACCACCCTAAAATAAAAGCGA
This sequence comes from bacterium, assembly GCA_905221465.1. Taxonomy (GTDB): domain Bacteria; phylum Bacillota; class Bacilli; order Lactobacillales; family Streptococcaceae; genus Streptococcus. The sequence goes on from CAJNDG010000003.1 coordinate 80,352, forward strand.
TGCTCCCGCCCATCCTTGGCATTTTCCTTGTTTAAGACGAAGTAGTTCTTCTGATTCATTGCCATGGTTCGTAGGATATCATCGATCAAAAAAGTCAGTGGTACATTCATAGCAGAGTATTTTTGAAAATCCTCTTCAAAACGAATATAGGCATCTGAAAAATAATCCATCTGCAGTTTGCTTTCATACAACTCTTTTCTAGTCATACACTCCCCCCTCCCACAGTCGAATTTCGAGGACATCTACTACCTCTACCAGCCTATAGCCCTCATTGGTCCTAATAGATAGAGTTTGAGGTGATAATTCACTCACCTCGCCGATGATCGTGGTTTTCTGCTTCTTTTCCTTGACCACAAAGCATCCCCTCAATTGCCCGACATAAAGCTGCGAAAGCAAGAGCAACTTCTCAACGGGATTCAAACTCGTCGAAAAAGCAACCCGATTTTTTTCTTCACCAAGTGAACTAGTATGCTCTGAGAGGAAAAAGCCCGTCCACTTCTGCATCCCTGGATCTTGATAGTCACGCGCAGATGGAAAGGGTAAATAAGAACGATCAATCATTTTAGTCCATCTAATCCTCCAGCAGAATGCCCCCCAATTAGCTTGCTTCTGGCAAGACTCCTAGAAGCTTCTTCCAGTGCATTGGCCTTTAAGAGGGAGGTAAAACCAAATTGTTCCCGAATGGCATCAATAGCCGTCTGGAGCCTTTCTTCTTTTTCTAACTTGTCAACATCATCAAAGAGGGAGACCAAGCCAAAGGACTCGTCCACAAATCCTGAATAGTTGACTCCGACACTTCTGACCGCTCCAGAAGTGTATTTATTATGAAATAGCTTCAAAACGTGGTCTGTTAAAACAGCTGTATTATTGGTCGGTTCAACCTTCATTTGTGTATGAATAGACGACCTGACCTCCTGCTTAGAGAAACCAACATAGATAGAGACAAGGGTTGTTTTCTTACCCGCCCTTCTCAGCCTAATAGCCACCTGCTCTGCCATTTCTCGGAGAATAATTTCAATATCCCGTAGCTTCACGTAGTCTCTCGGCAAGATTTGAGAATTCCCCAACCCTTGGGACTTGGCATTATAGGGCTTATGAACATTGCTCTCATCAATCCCGTTAGCATGAAACCACAAACGCAGGCCAGCCTGACCCAGAGCCTTCTGTAGCTGGTCTGGATTACTGGTGGCCAATTCTCTGATGGAAAAAATCCCCAGAGCATGCAAGCGTTTCTCCATCCGCCTGCCAATCCCCCAAAAGTCCGTCATCTTGGGAATAGCCCAGACCTTCTCTTCCACATCCTTGTAAGACCAGTTGGCCCTCATGGTCGGGGTGTGCTTGGCCTCATTATCCAGAGCCAACTTGGCCAGTAAGGGATTGGCATTGGACATGCCCACTGTAGAGTAGATCCCTGTCTGCCTCCAAATATCCCTCTGAATACGAGCAGAGAGCAGATCCAGCTTGTCTTTGCGAGAGAGACTCTTGTCTGGGATGAAATAGTTGAGCGAACTAGTCAGATCGATAAAGCCCTCATCGATAGAGTAGGGATAAATATCATCTGGGCTGCCATAATTTTGAAAGATTCGCTGGATTTCCATATTGACCGCTATGTATTCATCCATCCTAGGTGGCACAACCAAAGTCACTTGAGCCCAATCTTCGATGTAGCGAACATAATCTGAGTCAGTAGGCAAGCCTTGCTTTCGAGCATTGTAATAGGAAAATTTGCGCGTTTTGATATCAAAAGGCAGATCATAGGCCCGGCCAACATTGGACTTGCCAAAAATCTTCTTAAACATGGGAGAGGAAGCTAGGATAAGGCCGGTAGAATTATCCGCGCGACTCATGACACAAAGCGAGGTCTTCAGCGGATGCAAGCCCCTTTTCACACACTCGACACTGGCATAAAAAGATTTCATATCGACAAAGGCAATATCACTTTTGGGCTCTCTGGAATAATCAAAGTAGCCCATAGGCTAACCCTCCATCGGCACAAAGTTCCCAACGATAATCCCCACAATCCGAGGATCTTCCTCATAGGAGATGAAAATGTCCTTGTATTTAGGATTTATAGAAACCAGACGCAAACCATCTTCCTCCCGATAAACCCGTTTGATATAGGTCTGGTTGTTGCAAACCACTGCATAAACCGCCCCATCATAATCAAATCCGGTCTCTCGAATCAAAGCCACGGAACCATTTTGATATTTAGGTTCCATGGAATCCCCAGATACCCAAGATGCAAAATCATGGGCCAACTCCTCGTTAAAGTAGACCGTATCAAAATTCTGGTCACCGTAGACCGAAGCCCCAATCCCTGCTGACATGCGTTCATAGACACGGTATTCGTAGAGTCTATTGGGCATGGTCGTCACCTTCTGAGTTTGTTCCTCTTGAGCCAGGTTGCGAGCATAGAGTACAACCTTGTCCTTCCCTTGCTTGGAGAGGCTATTGTAGAGACGAACAATCTCGATCTGAGTAAAATACCCTTTTGCAACTTTTAAAATCTTCTCTAGCTGAGCAACCTTCTCCTTGGATGGTTCCTTAATTCCACGTTCCCAAGCCGAGTAAGCCTGAAAACTAATCCCTAATTCCTCTGCAATTTCCTTCTGTGTCAATTTTAACTCTTTTCTCCGAGCCTTGAGTTTTTCTGGTTGGTACATACTTCACCTCCTAGTGTGGTCTTTTCATAGTAGATTGACTTCATATTTTAAAAACTCAACCATTTTGGTTTAGTTTTATTATATAAAAAAAGTAGACGAATGTCTAGTGGGAAAATCCCACTTTAAACCCTACTTGCTTCAGCTTCATAAAATGATCATGACTTACAAATAAAGAAGAAAACCATCTCATCAAATCTGAGATGGTTAATCATTTAGTCTACTTTATAAAAAACTTGTTCTGATCTAGTTGGAGCAGCTTGACCAGCGATAAGCCTATTTTTAGTTAAATCAGTATCTAACCCATCCATAATAAGTCCAGCAGGATAAATACTCATTCCATACCCTGAGATCCCATCTCTAATACTGAATTCAATTGTTCCATGGCTCCCTATGCGCACTTTTTCAATATTTCCACTGTTTACTAGTCCATTTTTATCGAATGTGAACTCTTGTCCAAGCTCATTTCTCCAAGTTCCGACTAGAGTAGAGAAATCTCCATTTAGAATGGCTTGCTCATCTATTTTTTGTGACTCAGCATTCGTTTGCTCTTCTTGTGTCGAAGGTTTCTCCTCCGTAGTCGTAACACTATCTTGAGTAGTTGTTAAACTAGTAGTCGTTGTTGCACTTGTTGTACTTGTCGTTGTCGTACTACTAGTAGAAACCTGTTCTGTTGTAGTACTTACTGCTTCTGTATCTTGCTTCTTATGATTAAAGAAGAACATAAAACTTATCAGTACTATAGGAATTAAGGAACATGGCAAAAGCAACAGCCAGTTGATGCCTTTTTCTTTCTATCGTAGAACAATAATTTCATCAGCATCCTGATAAATCTCAACTAATTGATTTAATTTAGGTTGAAAATTCAGCTCACGAATTGGAATAAGTAGTTCATCCCCTGTATTCAGCTGTATTCTAGCAAGCCCATCTTCAATACTAATGATCTTATGCTTCGGTTTATAAGTAAAAGCAGCATTTTTAGCTTCAAGTTTTACAACTAAATCCTCATAGATATGAACAATATCCCCGATTTTGGGCTCAAATTCACAATTCTCAATAGCAGACTTTTGAAAACTTCCATTATTATAACCGATATAAACAGTATCTTCAGTTCTTTTAATTATCTTTCCTATTTTCATTTCTAACACCTTTATATTATTTTTCCTTAATTGTATCATATGAAGCTTAAAAACCAAACTCGGCTACTTCTAAACTGGTTGACCTCCCGAAGCATATGTGCTAGAATTATTAATATATAAACACAATGAGAGGCTATGCACTATATGTTCCCATTTATGCCTGCAGCAAGAGCAAAAACCGTCTTTGATATTCCCTATCAAAGATTATATCAAATTGGTTTTAAAGGATTAATTTTCGATATAGATCAAACTCTTGTGATGCATGGCGCTCCTGCAACAGAACAGGTTATTGAACTTTTCCAAAAACTGAAAGACCTTGGTTTCCATCTCTTTCTTTTGTCAAATAACGACGAAGAAAGAATATCCGAATTCAATCAACATCTTGCCGTCCCTTATATTCCTATATCAGAAAAACCCAATCCAAAAAACTTCATAAAAGCTCTTGAAATTATGAATCTAGAGTCTTTTGAAACAGTGATGATTGGAGATCAACTTTTTACAGATGTGTTAGGTGCTAGCCGAGCTAATATACCTACTATCTTAGTTGATTTTTTATATGATCCTAAAGAGGGAGGAATTGGTAAAAAACGATGGGTGGAAAAACTTCTACTATCGACTTATCCTCTTTTAAGACAAAAAAATACAAATCTAGATTTACTCAAGAAGGAGAATCCACATGGTTTTTTGGAATAAAGATCTTTTGTTTTGTGAGATTAGTCCCACCACATATAAAATTTCTCTCAAGAAAGAAAATCTCAAACGACATATTCAAAACTTCAAGCAAGGTAAAAAATTTTCAAAAGTACGTCAAGAAAAACTTCTACCTAACTTGGTATCATCATACTCTACTCAGTTAATAAAACATGGCCCAGGTATTGATATCAACCTTCAAAAAGGGAAAGCAACTAACATTCAAATTGCAGCCCAAACTTTAAATCATATTATGATTTATCCTGGAGAAGAATTTTCTTTTTGGAGTTTAGTTGGAAATATAACAAAGAGAAAAGGTTACCAAGAGGGACGAGTAATTGTCAACGAGAAAGTACAATCTGGCATTGGAGGAGGTCTATGCAATTTAGCTAACCTACTTCATCTTTTAATCGTTCATAGCCCTATGGAAATTACGGAATTCCATGCTCATTCGGATGCGCTGGATCCAGACAAGGACACACGAAAACCATTTTCTAACGGAACGTCTGTTCAATATAATCATCAGGACTATCGTTTCAAAAACAACACTGAACAAATCATTCAGCTACGAATATGGGTAGAAAATGAAATTCTATTTGGAGAATTACGTAGCGAATCACAATTCCCCTTCACTTATCAAATTGTTGAAGAAAATCACCACTTCAAAAAAGAAGGGGACCATTACTATCGTAACTCTTTGATTTATCGTGAAAAACTGGACCGTATCACTGAACAGACTTTGGAAAAAGAGCTTGTTCTGAAAAATCATTCAAAAGTAATGTATGATCCTGATCTTATCCCTAAAGAAATGATTAAACAATAATCTGAATCCTTTTATTTTCCAATCTATAGTATTCAGATTAAAAGTTAAAAAGGAACTTTTATGAACTCACCTAAATTAATTGTTATGCTGACGCATAATGATCACACTATTGAAAATGCACGTGACATCTTCGAAGTATGTAAGAATTCTAAGGCTCAATGTTGGGGTTTTAAAGAAAGACCTCTCCCAATTTCAGAAATGAAGGCTCTATTTTCAGAAATGAAGGCTTGTGGTAAAACTACTTTTCTTGAAGTTGTTGAGTATGATGAAGAAAGTGGACTTCACGGTGCACAGATTGCAAAAGAATGTGGGTGTGATGTGTTGATGGGAACAGTTTTCTTTGATTCTATCAACCAGTTTTGCAAAGATAACCAAATCAAATATATGCCATTTGTTGGCCAAATCACTGGACGTCCATCTGTTCTTGAAGGTTCCATAGAAAGTATGATTGCACAAGCGAGAGAATACCTTGAAAAAGGTGTCTACGGTATCGATTTGCTAGGTTATCGATACACTGGTGATCCAGTAGCATTGAGTAAAGCTTTTGTCCAAGAAATTCAAGCACCAGTTTGTTTAGCTGGAAGTATTGATTGTTATGAACGTTTGGATGAAGTAATAGAAACGAATCCATGGGCCTTTACAGTTGGCAGTGCATTTTTTGAAGAAAAATTTGGATCTGATATTCATGAGCAGATTAATAATGTTTGTGATTATATAGGTAGATAATTTAAAATAGATTTTCAGAGTGAATTTACCCTCCAGAAATTAGATTTTTATATCTGACTTTTGGAAGGTAATTTTTATTTTACTCCGATAATTCAATTATTATAATTCTAAACTAGCAATCATTAAAAAATCAAGAGATAACTCTTGAGCGCTTTGAAATGTTGATATAATCGTGTTGATTAACGTTTTGAGGAAACTAACTTTGTCAGGTTGCAGCCACATTTGTAAGCGACTAAAGTCGCAACAACTGTGTCAATTGCACCAATTTAGTAAAAAAGCACAAAAAAAGAACACCCCGAAAGGTGCTCTTTGTAAGTATAGTAATTCTTTCGAATTAACGTTTACTAAATTGTGATGCTTTACGAGCTTTCTTAAGACCTGGTTGGAAACATTTTTATTTGAATAAGTTTCAATATCCGCTTAAAATCAATGTTTTCCCACATTTACAGAAAACAGAATTTCATCTAATTTGAATCAATTTCAGTTGAATGGTGTGAATTTTACCCTAAAAATACATAAATTGAGCTAGATTTTACCAAAAAGTTCACACCATTGATTCAATTATTTTTTGTTACGTACGTTTTTCTTAGATGATAGACCTCCTAATGTATTTCTTATAGCATTTGAGCAAACCTCCGTTAAAGGTTCTCCTATTGCCTCCTTGTAATTAAATCCTAATAGTTGCATAGTCTTTAAAGTATCCTTATTAAGTAGAGCAACCAATTGTTTCATTGAATCTTCTTTCCCATCTTCAACATTAGTAAATGAAGATAGAAGAGAAATAACCCGTTCTAAAGTGTTGTGCAAATACTCAATATCTTTATCATCAATATGTACTTTTTCATATTCTTCTTTATATGCCTGAGCAATTCTGATTGCCTGTTCTCGTTCCGAAAGTAACTCATTTACAATTTCATCATAAGTATTTCGTAATTTATCGGCGTTACGTTCTTCCTTTAATGATTGAATTTTACTATTCACTAGTGTTGTTGTTCCCTTAAATGTTAGAGTTCCCAATTCAATCCCTGCTTTTACTAAAGCTTCTGTAATATATGGCTCCATGCTATACCTCTGTTATTTCTTTTTATAATAAAACCATTTTATCATAAATCTACATTAAACATAATACATCTTATAGTCTCTATCCCTTTAGGTAAAAATACCGATTTTATGGTATAATAAAGGTAACATTATATAAGGAGATGTAACATGACTCTTGATGTAAATAAAGAAGAATTAACAATTTTAGGGATTCCTTTTGATAATTTTTCAGATTTCGATACCGTCTGGTATGCTATTGGATCATCAATGATTGAAAATTATGAACCTACTGTTCAAGATGTGATTGATTTAAAAACTTATGTTGTCAATAGACGAAAGGAATTGAATATTGGTTAAAAATCAATACGAAGGCTATAAGTACATTGACCCTAATCACCAATATACCTATCCAAATTCCACAGTCTTAATCAACAAACAAAATGTTACAAATATTGAAGAAGCCTACCGAAATGAACACTTATTCGTTACTAAAAGACTTGCAGACTTGCGCTTGAAAGCCATTGAAGTCTATTCCATGAGTAATATTTTAGCCATTCATAACTATTTATTTCAAGACGTTTATGCCTGGTCAGGACAATATCGCAAGGTGAATATCTCTAAAAGTGGTAATCCTTTTATGTCGATACAGTCGTTTAATGCTGCAGAAACTTATATAAATCATCTCATTCATTCCTATCATCAAACTGCCAACTCAAAAGATGAAATCATTAAACATTTAGCAAAAATTCTTGATAATCTCAATTATTTCCATCCCTTTCGAGAAGGAAATGGACGAACTCAACGAGAAGTTATTCGTTCCTTAGCACTATCAAAAGGCTATTCTGCACAAATACGAGTGGAACAAGATGACGAAGTTTACAACCTTTATATGGACGGAACTGTCTATGGAGACTTAGAGAAGTTAGAAGAATTATTTGCTAAAATATTAAAAGAAATATAGGTTGTAATACTTGGTAATTAGAGAAGTTTAATAGTAGGTCGTTACGTTTCATTGGAAACGAAAAAACCTTGATTTAATGCGATTCTTGAAATTTCAAATTTCAATATATTGCAATAAAAATCAACCGAATCACTATCTTTTTTGAAATAAAAATGATGATTCGGATATTTAAAAGAAGAGGAACTGAACTGCACCCCAAAAGTTAGATTTTTTCTGTCTAACTTTTGGGGTGCAGTTTGCTTGGTCCCAGTATGTTTATTTCATTTTGGATAACTTCATCAATAAACTTAAGCGTTCATCATTTTTGAGCTCTGATAACATGCAAATCAACCGCTCATATCCAAGTTCTTTCTTCTGCTTGATTAATGAGTTCATCACAGCCACCAAATCATCTGGCGTAAAATTCCTTAAGTAAAGTGTAATATAACTTCCACTATTAGAAAATAGGCTAACATGAATTGCATTATGTTCTTTTTGTCTAATTTTCATTCCTCCTGTAGACTCCCTGATATGGAACTCATACACTGTCTTTTTGGGGTAGCAATCAAATGAGTTTTCGAATTCTCTGCGATTTTTATAGAGAATATAGTTAATGAGTGAATAATATTTTAGAAACATAGTTGTTTCCTCCTAAAATGTTTTTACAGTTATAGTATGCCACAAATCCCAATTTATAAAAAAATAATTAAGAAAAAACGATAAAGATATTGTTTCACTTATTGAATTTTTTGTAGTTTTTCCTCTTTCTCTCATCTTTCTTTTTTTTTGCGATTCTGATTTTTTTCTGTGTGTTTAGCGTTGACTGGAACGTATGTGTAAGTCACGCTAAACACACAGTACTAGGTAAAAGTGAATAACGTAAAAAAATCTTATCCTGATTTTTTTATTTTAAAATTTATGGCATACTTATAATGTATAAATAATTGATTGAGTAGAGACGTAACTAATATAGCTACGTTTTTTTATGTTTGAAAGGAGGTAGCTATCGTGGAAACAGTAGGTTTAAGCTGGGTTAGGAAAGAACCAGTTTTGTATTTCATTTACCAATAAAAAATAAATGTATAGATAATAAAAGAGATGTCAATAGCAGTTTAAAAAAAATTTTTTTGATCGTAACAAAGTAAAGAATAAAAGTAAAAAACGAAAGTAAATAACAGGAACCAATTTTTGTATTTCATTTACCAATAAAAAATAAATGTATAGATAATAAAAGTAATGTCAACAGCAGTTTAAAAAATTTTTTGATCATAACAAAGTAAAAAATCAAAGTATAAAAACGAAAGTAAATAACAAAAGTCTAAAAATCAAATACAAAAACTAGCTTAGCTCAGTCGCTAAATTCAGAGCATTTAAACCTGAAAAAGACTAACAAGAAAAAACAACAGATTTTTATCTGCAAGATGGAACTCTACATCTTATTTAAATTGAGTCAACTTGTCATGTTGTAAAATGACTTGGTTATCTTCTTAGCCATCAATTAAGAAGCGCCCTCAGCAAAGGGAAGATACTACATCAGTGAATATAAGCTTAAGTCACTGCACTACTTCAACTTGAATTAAAAAGACCTTAAAATTTTTCTTAAGATCTTCTTTATAAGCACATTATCTACTAAAGAAAGGAAAGAACTATGGCAAAGAAGAGACGTAGTCGTGCTGATCGACGAAAAGCTAAAGAGAAAGCTAAGAAACAACAGATGGATTCTCTAACAACTTTTGAGGGTCGGAAACAATTCGTCCAATCCAAAGGATTGACTAATCTAGTCACGCGCTTTAAAAAAGGAAAGGGTATCAAGCGAAATGAATCCAAAAAAACGGGAGAGGACATTCATTTAATTCATACTGACCGAACTCTTCATAACTACGCTGGTTCCTGGAGCAGATTCGCTTCCTTTGTTGCCTCAATAACTACTGCCGAAGATTTAGAAGCTCTTGAAAAATCTAACGATATTGAGGGATGGATTGACTTAGTAAATCAATACTTAGAACATTGTAAGAAATTAGGGCTTTCTGCTCCAACCCAGTCAACCTATAAAGCAGCATTAGCTAAAGTTTTAGGAGTACCTTCTACTGCTTTTATTGCAACAGATATTCGATATCGAGCCGACAAAAAGAATAATCGTTTGAAGTCTAATGACGACAGGATGTCTGAAGAAACAAATAATCGCTGGTTCTCAATCGTATCTGCTACTGGACTACGAAAAAATGAATTAAAGGCTATTACAGGTGATTCTCTACACCAACGTGAAGATGGTCGATACTATCTTAAAATCATTGGTAAAAAGCATAAAACAAAAGGAGCTAGAGACCGTTGGGTTCCGATTATTACACGTGACAAAAAAGAATTAGAGAGGCTTGTTGAAGAATTTAAACTAGCTGGTAAAAAGCGTGTGTTTCAAGTTCCAACTGCTTTAAAACCTCATAAATATCGTGCAGAATACGCAAAACGTCTTTATCTTCTTGTCGCTCGAGATCCCAAAGATATCAAAGATAAAAAAGAAAAAATTTATCTACGAGGCGAATTAAAAGGTGTTGTCCTTGATCGAAAGGCTTGTTTAATTGTATCGCGTGCTCTCGGACACAATCGACCAGAAGAATTTCAAAAGTCCTATGCATATAAGTTAATCGCAAAAGCAAACTAATCAGCACTTCTAAAAAATAATGGTATATCACTCCTTAAAATAAAAAAGGTAGTTCAAATGATTGAGCTACCTTTTTTTTAAGACTATTTAGTTATTTTTGCTTTTCAAATGTTCCATCAATTATACGAAACTTACTTTGTAATGTTTTAAGTGTATCAAACTTAAAATCAATTTTTTCCACATCTTTAGCATTCTTATCTAAATGAAAAATAAAAAAAAAAATAAAGTAGATAAAAACTTACTTTTTCCTTCAAAACCTTGTCACATCAATAAAATATCGTACTGAAAGTATTGATTTCTTTCTTAACATTCTTGTTCTAAACTAAAAAAATTAAAGTAGGTAAGAACCTACTTTTTTTCTTCAAAACCTTGTTACGACGCGTTTTTTAAAACACTCAAAACTGAGTGTTTTTTTTATTTTTAAAATTTTTTTTCATTTTTTAATTTGTTTTTTCAAAAAATGAGCGTTTTCTGAAAGATTTGTGGCATACTTCTAATACGCGAAAAAATGAATGTGTAAATTGAATTACAAATGCGGTTAAAATAATTTAACTGTTTTTTTTCAATCTCTAATACTTCCTAGCATAATTCCTATCAAAAATAATAGTAGAAAGGAAACGTTATATCATGAAAGGGCAGACTAAAGTTTCTACTGAACAGAAACATTTAAATGAGAAAGAAATTCAATCTTGTTTTACTTTAATGAATTCCTTCTGGGGGTTTGATCGCATGGTTTTTAACTTAGGTGAAAATCTAATTGTTGACATTGAAAAACTGATAGAATTCAAAAAAAAGAATCCTCATGAAGTTAAAAAATTTACTCACAATTCAAATCAGATAGAAGATTTAATTATCCAATCAAGGGAATTCGGAAGACTTGAAATTGGAAAAATTTATAAAAAAGAAAGCGGAGATACTGTTAATTATTGCTTACTCCAGCTGAATCATGGAGGTTTAAATTTTGAAACTCTCTCTATTTCAGCAATACGAAAGAAACTAATAAACGTTATAACAGGAATCAAACAGCAAACTGGTATTTGGATTATCCCAACTATTATTAGGGTTCATGAAATGGAAATCGCATTTACATTTGCTACTGATTCGATTATTCATTTTCAAACAAGGAATTTATTATTGAGGAGCTTATCTAATACATCTCAAGTGAATAAAAAAGTTTATAGAAAATGTTCAACTCCTGAAGATCACCATATTCTTTCAAGTAAAAAAAATAAAAACCTGTTGCATGTTCTTTATGATAAAACAGCAAAATCTGAACATAATAAACAGATTGAATTAAACGCATCTCGTAAATATCGCGTCTATAGATACGAAATGACACTGAATGAAAAAAAAATTAAAAGTGAATTCCAGACTACTGACTTAGATAAACTACACAATGATCAGTTCTATTCATTTGTATATAGTGTAATTGAGAAAGGATTGTCCAACTTTAAGATACTTGTTCAAACTTCAGTAAGAGATACCCAAGATAAGTTAAAAGAATTGTTTGAAGAAAAAGGTAAAGATGAATATATAAAAACTTTTTTTGATACTCAACTAAATCATGCTATGAATTATTTATATCCAATAACATTGGATGAATCTATTTTCTTATTTATTGATGTATCTAAATTTATAAAGCCAAAAAATTGTGCAAGAACTAAACGAAATCTGATTAAAAGAAGTAGAAAGAATGATTTAAAGAAAGAGAGTTATTTTCTTTCTATTATGATTACATGGCAAGTACTATATCTCTTTAGCTTAATGCTAAATACTCTATATCTTATTACTTACCTTGGTTTTGGTTGTCACAAGGATAATCAAAATAATGAACTCAACTTTTTTAAAATCCCTAGTTTTACAAATGAAGAAAAAGATTCATTTTTTAATGAAATTATTCAAAGCAAGGATAAAGACATAGGTTCATTCCTGGATTCTTTTTTTAATAGAAATTGGAAAAATATTTATACCATTTTAATATAAATTCTGATTAAAAAATTGAAAAAGAATTAATACAGCAACGTTTTCCTGTTTTTTAAGTCTTCAACCCTTGAAGACTTAAAAAACAAAATCCAAACTAATAAAATTTAAATCTAAAAGAAAGAAACGGTACTATTTATGAATTTATTTATTCCAGACGAAGTGATTCGGCAATTTAAATTACTAATATCAGATACTGTTAAGAAAGAACTGGATAAATTTTTGGATATTAATGAAAATACCAACCAATTTTTAAATAAAAAGCAGACTTGTGAATATTTGAATATATCCAACAATACTTTAGACAACTGGATTAAGCAAGGCTTACCTTGCATTAAGGTTGGAAAAACTGTTCGCTTTAGCAAAACAGAAATCAATCGCTGGTTACAAAAGCAGTAGAAATTCTATGGTCATTTGTTATAATGTAACCATGGTATTTTCTAGCTCAATTCAAAAGGAGAATACTATGTCTATTTCAAAAACTAAAAACGGAACCTATCGCTTACGTGTTTATATTCCTGAGGAGGTTAAATCTTCGCTAGGTGTTGATAAGAAAGTAATTGAAAAACGGTTCAAAACAAGGAATGACGCAAAAAAATATGAACTAGAACTTCAAAATAAGTTTGATAAAATTATTAGTGGAGATTCCGTCTCATTAGAAAATAGTGGTTCTATCCTTTTTTCAGATTTTTATCAAAACGTTTGGTGGGAATCCTACAAAGCAGGCCAGACTACTTCTACTGCTAAACCACCTTCTCAAGTAACTATAGATGGAACAGAAATTGCTTTTAGAAAACACATCTTACCTTTACTTGGGAATTATTCAATAGACTTTCTTAATCAAAATAAGCAAGTTGTACTAAATCTATTGACTCAAAAGGCTGAAGAATATGCAAATTTCAAAGTTATCAGGAGCTACGTTAACTCTATCTTTGACTGGGCAGAAGAATTAGAGTATATCGAAACTAATCGTCTATCAAAAACGATAAGCCGTATCAAAGCCACTAAGAAAATCAAGCTACAGGAATCAAAAAAAGATGAAGATTTATCTCTATCTCAAGAAGAACTTCAAGCATGGTTTACAGCTTTTGAAAAAGATTTAGAGACTGAAAAGATTCTATTCAAAGACTATGTTTTATTCTATACTACTTTCTTCTTGGGAGATAGAAAATCAGAGAGTTACGCTTTGCAATGGAAACATATTGATTTCAAAAATCAACAAATTAAATTGGTTCAAGCCTTAGATCGATATAAAAATCAAAAGTCAACTAAAGGGAATAAAAAGACGATTTTTTCGATTCCACAAGAACTTACCGACTTGTTAAATTCTTGGAAGAAGCAACAAAAATCTGAACTGGCTTCATTTAACATCATGCAAACTCCTGAACAGTATGTTTTTACGTATATTGATACAAAGGGAAATGTAAACAGTTGTCTCCATGCTGATTATCTTAACAACAAGATGAAATCTGTTAAGCGTCGTCATCCAGAACTCGCACATGCAACCCCTCATAAATTACGACATACAGGAGCTACACTCGCTAAACAGGCTGGAACCTCTATGGAAGCTATTTCTGAAGCACTCACTCATAGTGATACGATTACAACTAAGACTTATGTGAACACTTCAAACGTAATCCCAATGGCTGTTGGAGAAATTGCCTTTCGTAATCTTAAAAAGTAATGGTGTGAAAAGTGGTGTGAATTTTGCTAAAAATCATCAAAAAAACACTCCATGGTGTGAACCATGAAGTGTTTCGAAACGTTGATATAATCGTATTGATTAACGTTTTGAGAATTGTGATGCTTTACGAGCTTTCTTAAGACCTGGTTGGGGCACCACTTATTTCATCTAATTTCAAAGTTCTTTAAAATCAACGTTTTCATAAGTTTTCAAAAAATAAAATTTCAACTAATTTCAATCAGTTTGATTAAAATAAGGTAAACTTTCATAAAAAATAAGCAAAAATCGAACCAGAATATCAAAAGTTAACCTTATTTAATTTTCACAAAAATGAAATGATGAAACTCCTTTCTATAATATTCTCATCCCTAAAAATACTAGAAATAGTATAATCTTTTCTAGTTTTTGTGGAATACAAAACGCAGGACTACCAATCCTGCTTTTTTAATTATTTATTCCGAACAAATGCAAAAGTACTAATTCATCAAATGAAATAAACTCTATTTGCTGATAGATTCCTATATGATTGTTAACTTCCTCTGCTTTAGCTAATCCGACTGGTATATAATCCTCCATATCGATAAAACAGAGAATTTTAGATAAAACAAACTGTTTAATATTTAAATCAGTGAGGAGTAAAAAATCAGTTTTCACTTTCAACAATAGTTCATCTATTGATTTAGACCAGTTTTTAAAATAATCTACTATTGAAATTTCTCCCTCATTTAGGCTATTGAGGTATATTTTATTCTGCTTATTGCTAGTCACATTTTTCCTTAATTCTGAAACTGAAATGAGCGGTTCAATACCTGTAGTTTTCTCTTGACTAGGACTATAGCTAGTTCTCAAATTACTAAAAGGTAAGGAGAAATGTTGACCATAATCCCTCAATAATTTTAACATTTTTATTTCATCTAATTTTTCAAAATTTAAAACTTCTTTCTTTAAATCAAAGCGGTTTTCCTGATTACAATACGATTTAATATTGTCAATAAATATCCTTCCAAACATAATATTTTGCATAAATAGATACTTGCAATCTCGATATATATCATTTAATTTATTAGTATCATAATCATCGATATTCTCAATGTATTCTTTTATCAATTCTTCTGACTTCTTATAATTTCGATAACAATCAAAAATATTAGTATATTTTTTTAAAGAGATATTGTATTCCTTAAAATCTTGAAATTCATTCTCATCGATTTTTAATAAAAAATTTCTATCATAATTTGAAACAAAATAACTATACAACTTAACCCTCAATTATTTTCAGTCTCTCGGTCCCATAAAGCGGTCACCATTTAAATGTATCACATACTATGGCAATTCAGATAACCAAACCTTTGTTTTCCAAGCAATATTTCCAAAGGATTTTAAAACTCGAAACTTCTCGGTAATCAGTTCCTTATAAAAAATAAGATATTCTTCTATAGACACCCTATTCTCATACTCTATTCCTAAAAATATATAATCTAAATCATAAGTACCAATCAGTTAAGAATTGTACTTTTTAACTCTGCTGATATGTCAAATGAAATTCCCGTGGTAGTAAATATAGAATCTAATAATATAGACTTCAACCATTCACTATGAAATATCTTGTTTAATTCTTTATCAAGTTTAATATTTTTTCTGAGATTTTCTTTTTACTCCATTTTTTATTTTTAGCAATGGTAGCCAATCTTTCTAATCGTTGCTCAGTCTCGAATTCGTGCCAAAGACTCGTAGGAATCCGGGGGTGTAGATATAGGTATACTTGCCATCCCAAACAAATCTGGTGGCATCTTCGAGGCCGTCTGAAACTTCTTCGTTTTTCAGACGATTTAGGATGTTTGTCATTAACCGCCCTAACTTATGCTTTGTTATACATAATTTCCTATCTTTTTTCTTAAAAATAAAAATATTTTTACCTAAAAGGGTGTTGTTAATCCCCAAATTCCTCCGAATATCAATCCTTCAAAGAGCATAAAATTCTCACTTTTGATTTGTATAGCTAATCCCAGCAACATCCCAATTAACATTTGAATTATGGATAGATATTTAATATTTTTTCTTTCTAATTCTAAATGAAATAAAATAACTAGAAAGAAAGAGATAATCGGATACACGACCAACTTAACTATCGTGTTATCCCCATAATAAGCCATCCATAACCAAATGAAAAACCAAGAAATTAAAATGCTTATCCAATATTTTTGAATAAATTCTTTAAATTTAATTAATATGGAAGTTCTTTGGCTATGATGTTTACAGCATAGCCTTGAGTTATATTTGTTCATATAAAGTTAAGTTTTTTTCTGTACTTTTATATATATCTGTATAGAAATAAATTCTATTACCTTTTATCTCTTTCAGATAAACCAAGTCTTCGATACCTCCAATATACTCAATGGATAAATCATCTAAATTTAATGTTGCAAGCCTAAATCCAACAACCAAAAATCGTCTAATAAAAACAGGAATATATATTTTTCTATTGAAATACAACAAAGGCCCTCCAAAACCCTGTTCTTGAATAATAACTTGACCGTTAATAGACAGACTTCCAACTAGGGGAGAACCTTGATTAACTTCCATCAAATCAAGGTAACGGACTTCCCATTTGTCAAAAAAATTTTTTTCTTGAAAGTCTAAAGGAGTTTCATTCAAAATTTTTAACTTAGACATTTCTAACACTTTCCATTTCTTTTAATTTTTTTCGATTTTATTTTTTGAACTTCTTCTGAATGCACTATAAATTGTAATGATTCTCTTGGATATTTAAGACCCTGTGGACCAATAATACCAGCTTTCATTTTTGTTCTTTTAGGTATAATACCTGATTTATAATCATCAAGAGGAGCACCTATTACTTATGTAGACTACATTTGTTAAATAAAAAAATAAGTTTCAAAGTTCGTTATATTTTAATGGTAAGCATAAAGATTCCATGAAGCTTTTAGCTTTTTCAGAAACAAAAACTCCTAATTTATCCCCTGCACCATGATAAAAATCCGATTCATTATCAATAGCATAATCCCATTCTTGAGGAGATTTTTTATGAAACCTAATAAAATCATTAGCTTTTATCCACCACAAATTTGGCATTTTGTCTGCAATTGATTGATTGTGCCTACCTTTCTCAATTACATCATCAATGGAGTAATATTTTTCAAAATAATCTTCTGAAAGATTTTTCCAATCACACTTAATAATTTTATTTTTGACTGCAAGAATTGGAGTAAATCCAGTTAGTCCTGAAGTAAATAAAGAATCTTTAATTTTTTGGGAAACTATCAAGCTTCTGTTCGATACATAGGCCTCTGGTACATCAGGACCTAGTCGTTCAATATATATTTCAGGGCTAGGAACATTTCTAGTTTTTTTAGAGGCATGTCCTTCCCATAAAATATAAGCAAAATCGCCGTAAATATCATTTTTTTCAGAAAGCGAGGAAAGATCGCTATAAACTTCAAATAATTTCATAATTATTACCTTTCACAAAAAATCTTTATTCTTTTTCCAATTATAAAGGCAGTTGGCCCATTTCGTTTATATTTCTAATATAATTTCTAGTTTCTCTAGTGAGTATAATGTCTCAAGATTGTAATTTTTTTTTTAATTGGTTATTCGTTTTTTTTAAATTTCCTCTAGTTTTTCTTTCATCAAGTTTTCTAGCCAGTTTTCAAATTTTTCAAATTCAGTATCCTCTTCCCACTCTTCAGGAGGAATATCAGGAAAAAAAACACCAAAATTTTCATTTTCTTTTGTAAGAAGGAAACCAGCTTGATCGCCAGTTCTTGGAATGGAAATAGTAATTAAGATATTAGGGAATAAATTACAATCAGTTCCTTCAAAAACTTGTTGTGACCAATCATAAAGTTCGTTAGGAGCTAAAAAATCGAATCCAGGAAGTAACTCATCTTGAAACAAAGTACAAGATCCTACTGTTAGAAGAAATTCTCTATATATTCTAGGGAATGTGACTTTATATTTTTTTTCAAAATCATTTATCTCATCTAAAGAAACATCATACCTTTTTTTAAAAATAAAATTTGATTTTCCATAATTAATTAAGTTTCCATTACTAGATTTGATTAAATCTTGTATATCTACAAGAATTTTTTTGAAATTATCCATAAATTAATATCCTTCATTCAATTTTTATATCTATTATCTAGAAACAATCTAGTTAATTATTTCTGTTGTGGGTGCTATATGGCAAATGTGTTCGTAGGGCAGACCCAGTACCGTGTATAGTTCCAGTATGAGGTCGTCCTTACACAATTTAGATTCTAAATAGGGTTATCTTGTAGAAAGGAGTACCACATATCATCTATACCAGCACCATCAAATATATATTTATATCTACTTCCAAATATATATTCCTCAATAAATGAAGAGAACGGAATACTTTTTCTACTATCAACATTAAATGTTACTTGATCATTGAGCCTATTTAAAAAAATTGGTTCATATAAAACTTGTCCTATTTCATAAGTATAGTCTTGGAAATTTTTTGGTACTCTATATTGTCTATCCAATATCTCTTCTGTACTCCATAATTCTATATCTCCAAGAGAGCCCCCATTACATAATAATAAAAATTGTTTATGTTCAGGTGCCAAAAATTGCTCTAGCTGTTCACTTATCCTATCCGCACCTTGAGGAATATTTCCGTATAAAGGAGCATCAGGTAAGTCAGACAAACAATTTCTATAATGTTTAATTATTTGAGATAAGTTCATAACAATCTCCAATCATAAATGTGATTAATATTCTACAGAATACGTATTTTTTATAGGAGTACCTACAGGTAAATACCTTATTTAAGGCCAAATTTGTATATTTGGCGCAAACTGATACCGATTACCTCCCCCCCCCATAACCCAATCGGATCCTGATTCACAAACCGCCCGGCCTCAGGCTCGTAATACCTGAAGAAGTTGTAGTGCAGTCCAATTTCACGGTCGGTATACTGATTTTACAATCTAAACGGCTGGTGCGCATTCTTGTAAACCCGCTCATCTTTTTTAGACGACCCCAAGCGGTGTATTCGCCGTACCACGAGAGGTTGCCGTCCTTATCAGTTATTTCTCTTGGGGTGCAGATTTAGTCACAGTGAAAGTAGGGGGATGCCTTCTTTGTCTTCGTTGATATGGTTTCGATAGTCGAAACCGCGTACGTGTGCTTACATCAGAGTTGGAAGTTCCATTAGACCCACAGTTTGCTTATGGCTTGTGATTACCAGCTAGTAATAGGTCTATGCAAATTTGCCCAAAACTTTAATAATGATTGTTCAAAAAAACGAAATTCAGACAGATTCTTGTCCACAACTAGACCTAATTCTTTGAAAAGATATTTAGATTTCGTTCTCTCAATAACATCATATTGACTTAATAGCTCAGCAAACCCTTTTTTTGATGATATCTCAATTTCATTATAGTATATTGCAAACTCTACTTTCTTATCATTGAAAATTGTAACCTCAGTTAACTTTTCATTATCAAATCTCAGTACAAAATTATTTACCTCTATGATATTTTTTGCTTTTGAAACAACATTTTCTAATCTATCATATTTTTTGATAATGTCTGTTAGAGAACAATTAAATTCAAAATTTCCTATAGCCTTATAAGGAATAAATATTAATGTATCATAAACCGGGGTTGAATCTTTAAGTTTACTTTTTTGAAAGTCTGAGTACTTTTTACCTGTATTTTCATATAGGTCTCTTATACTTTCATCGTAGATTAATACCTGCAAAAATACTTTATCCTTAGAGTCAACATACAAAAGTAAATTATACTGTGGAAAAACATAAAAATAATTTCCTTCATCAGAAATTTCTATTAAAGGATCCTCTTCTTCTAAAAATTTTTCTAAATTGAAGAAGTTAATAATTTTTCCATCTAAGCTGAACTCATTGCAACTTACAGAGGATGATACAGTAATTAATTGAGAATTAGATTGTATCTTATGCTTTCTATCAAACTCTAATGAATAACTAGGGTCATTTAAAGTAACATCATCAAAATCAGCTTTTTTTTGACCTAATACAATCCCATTTAACGAATTATTTGATATTTTCAACATAATATATATCCTTTCCTGTATTTGTCTATGTCAATTAGTTTCTCAGTTATCAGGAAAAACGACCTCTAGATAGAATGCCATTACTAATGGTAATGAGATTTTAACGAACAAATAGTTCAGACGGCCTCAAAAGATATATTGAGACTGTCTGAAAATATAAAATTACTTTTTCGCAGCACGAATTTTTTTCAACCCATTGTCCAAAATAGTAACTTTCTCGGGAGGAGTCCCCCTATCCAAAGCATTCCACCAATTATTTACTGGTTTAACAAATAATTGGAATCCTTCATCAGTTACATTAGACTTTCTAATAACGATATTTTCTTTAATAGAACCGTCCTCATTAAAAGGATCAATATCTATGAGTAAATCATTTTTTAAAAGAAAATTCATTAATGAAATAGTTGATTTTATAATACCTTCTTTATAATCAATATCGTTACTTCTGTTCAATAATAGTTGGTGATCAAATAAAACTATATCATTTACTTCCATAAGATTCCTTTCTATTTCAATCGGATAATTTCAAATAATTCATCTGAAGGTGACGGAAGTGAGGCTGTGCGTCGCCCTCGGGTTAAGCGATTTGACAGAGGTCGTCTGAAAAACAGAAACTGCTTGCGTACGTTCCGCACATACTCTACGTCGGGATTAGAGGTTTCATGCGGCCTACGGCTTGCTGTTTGCTTTCGCATTCGGCATTGGTGTGGTTGCGGATTTTTACCCGTGGTTCGTAACCGTCCCAGTTGGTGTGAGATAAGGTGTATCTGCCGTTTGCGTACACTATCCTGCAACAGCCAGCTGCCGTCCCAGACGAAGCGAGTTTTGTCTTCTTTGCTGATTTACAAACCGCCCGCAATTAGATTCTTGGTATTGGGTTTAGTTTTATGGTATCAGTATTAATTATAATGAATTATTGACAAATTAATATCAATATCAGAAATTAATTTAATTTGTTCAGTATTTAAATTTAAGTGGATATCTTCCTCATCATTTCCCCAAGTATATATAATAATCTCTTTAGTAAAGCTAAACTCATTAAATATTTTTTTTAATAATTTTCTTTTCGTTTTTATTATATAAAAAAAATTATCTATTTTATTTGATGTATTAACATGTCTTTTTATCCCAAAACTATAATATGATACTTCGCTGATATACTTGATTTTTTTATTTTTTGATGTACATAATTCCCCCTTGGAACAAAAAGCAGCATTATTAATATCTAAGACATCTGCAATATAATTCATATTCACAACTTGGTTTGTTTCCATGTAAAAGCTAATTTCTATATTATTTTCCATAATTTATCTTTCCGCATAAGACGAGGTTAATCATAATATATAATTAACCACAACAACCCACGTTTGTACGTATGGGGCTACTTCCATCTTTTTTCATCAAAATTAATTCCTTAGATTTTTTTTGTTGGTATACATCATAATGACTTATAGGTGCACCTCTTCCTAAGAAGTCCTCTTTAAATGAATGAGGATCTCCTTGATCTAATTCTTCTAGAATTCTTTTTAATCTAGCAGTATTTAATTTCTTACTCTCAGCAATGTAATCTCTTTCATTGTCATATCCATAATCTTTAGGATCTTTACAAGATAATCCCAAAGGATCCATCCATCTCTTAATATTGAAGGCTAACTGATAAAGGTTTGTTCCACCATTTAACCCAATCGGATCCTGATTCACAAACCGCCCCACATCAGGTTCATAATACCTGAAGAAGTTGTAATGCAGCCCCGTTTCACGGTCAGCATACTGGTTTTGCAGGCGGAAGGGTTGGTGCGCATTCTTGTAAACCCGCTCATCTTTTTTTAGACGATTCCAACTGGTGTATTCGCCGAACCACAAGACGTTGCCGCGGATGTCGGTCATCTCTCTTGGGATGCTGAACGGGTCGTAGGCATAGCGACGGTTAAGTACGGTACAAAAAAGATCGTCTGAAAATATCGAATCTTACTTTTTGGTTTTTTTCTTAGGATTTAATTCTTCTTTACTTTGCTTATAAAATTGCCAATATTTTTTGTCTTCCATAGAGAAAGGTGTGTAACGTAGCTCATTATAAGTTAGGTCAAAATATTTATAGGCATTTTCCATATCACCTAATTCGTAATAAACGATTCCTGTCCATATAAACACACCTGCTGCAGGTTCATCTTTTCGTGCCTCAAGTGCAATTAACATCCACTCAAGAGCTTTTTGATAATCACCTAATTTTTCATAATTTTCTGAAACACCACAGGCGATTGCCGAAGTAGGCTCAACGAATTGAGTGGCTGGTTTAGGTAAAAGTTCCCATGCTTGATTCAGAATATCAATGCGTTCCTCCGGCGTAGTAGCATCATTTGAGTTACATACAAAATCATTGATTTGTTTGTTTAATTCATAATTTACTTGATCTAAATACATAATTTCTCCTTCTTATGTGCATTCTTTAAAGAGTATTTATTACCATGTTGGTCCGGTTGTGTACCTGTGCCAAGGGTTCGTAGGAATCCGGGTCGGTGTAGAGATAGGTATATCTGCCGTCCGGGTGGACTTCCTGCAAGAGGTGGCTGCCGTCCCAAACGAATCCGATTTCCTCTTCAAGGCCGTCTGAAACTTCTTCGTTTTTCAGACGCCTTTTGCCTATCCTTCTGCCCAAGGCGTCGTAGGTGTAGGTCCAAGTCTCTTTCGTACAGTCTTTTTTGAAGATTTCCGCCTTAACCAGTTGGTCGTGCAGATCGTAGAAGTAGTTCTGTACTTCGCCGTCGGCCAGTTCGCGGTGGGTCAGGTTGCCTGCTTTGTCGTAGGCGTAGCTGCGGTTGACGGCATAGACCGATGTTACTGCATTTTTAGCTGTTTCGGTCTGCGTCAGCTCGTTAATTGCGGCAATTTGCCTTTTCAGACGGCCTAAGGGATCGAGTTCGTAACGGCTGGCGAGTTTACCCTGTGTGCAGTAGATTTCGCGGTGCAGCTTGTCGCGTTCGATGTCGGAGATGACTTCGTCGTCGAGGCTGATTTGGTGCAGGTGGCCGCTGCCGTAATACAGGTAGTTGATCTGTCTGCCGTCGGGCAGGACGGTGGCGGTACGGTTGCCGTTGAAGTCGTAGTGGTAGCGGACGGTTTCGGTAACGGGCAGATACAGCATATCGTACTGCGCATCGCGCCAGTCGGTTTCAGACGACCTTTGGCATTTGTTGGGTCTTGACCTAGCCTACGTTTGCTGAATAAGGAACTCTTCAAACTGAGTTGGCAAAGAGGGATGAATATCATGTAAATCAATAATTATAATTGAAATTAAGTCATCAATATCTCCTCCTTCTTTTGCAATTTCTTCCTTCTCGTAATCGTACATAGTATAGATAATGAGATTTAAAAAAAATCTAAAATCTTCTGAGCTTGAATCAAATAACTTCCATGCTCGGGTACGTTCATTTATTAATGAATTTAATGATATTGAGCCATTATAATAATTTTCACTTGCTAATAAAAAATTTAATGATACATCAGTATTTTTATTGTTCAAAAATATTTTTTCTTTTTCAATTTTAGTCTGTGAATTATTTTCATAAAATTTTTTTAGGAAATCCCTTAACTTATTAATTAAAAAATTTTCATTTTTCTGGTTTTTTTCTAAAAATTCAGAAATATTATCCATAATTTCATTTATATCATACATGACTATTTTTTACCTTTCATTCTTAAGAATTTTAATACCCATGCACAACTACTACACGGTGCTTTAAGTGTACCATCAGCAAGATCATAAGCTTCTGATGTTCCGTTTTTAACGATTTTTCTTAAATCAGAAATTGTCCGAGCATCTGCATCTTCTGCAATTCTGCTAAGAGCATCAGCTTCCCCACATTTGCAATGAAAAGGAGACCTTCTTCGGGCAGGAACTTTATCATAAGCTTCTTGTACGACAGGATGTATTTTTCCTCTTTTACCTTTTACTTTTGTGCTAAATCCTTCAGCAATAATTCCAGATATTGTTTTTATAATAGCCTTAACCCCTTTTTTTGATAGTCCTAATGGATCAATCCATCCCAACGCATTCATCGCAAACTGATAAAAGTTTGTCCCTCCCATCAATCCAATCGGATCTTGGTTAATAAATCTTCCACATTCTGGCTCATAATACCTGAAGAAGTTGTAATGCAGCCCCGTCTCACGGTCGGCATACTGGTTTTGCAGGCGGAAGGGTTGGTAAGCGCTATCCGTTACCTTGGTTTCCTCTTTAAGACGACCCCAGCCGGTGTAGTTGCCGAACCACAAGAGGTTGCCGCCCCAAACGAATTCAGTTTCCTCTTCGAGGCCACCTGAAACTTCCTAACTGGTTTTCAGACTACTTCAAAGAGGTATCGAGACCGTCTGAAATGGTTTGAATTTAAATAGTTTGCTAAATTTGTTTTTTAAGAATTTTCTCTAAATAATCTGAAAAATTAGCTGCTAAAGTTAGCAATTCATCAGTGTCTTGATTGTAAATTATTACCGTTTTAGATGGGGAAATATAAATAGGATTTCCCCAGCCATCGGTGCCAATTATTAAATTATTTTTGCCATCTTTAAGATAATCGGAAAATTCTTTGTTCAAATCAATAATAGTATCTTCCCCAAGAAATTCGGAATTATGTATTCCATATATTTGAGCATCCCTAACGACACACCCACCAAATCTCATTGTAAATTCTTTAAAATCCTCATCTAACTTAACATTAAGTGATTTCTCTACATTGAGGACCTCATCATCAGTTGTTGGCTTTCCTTGAGCGACTGGATTTTTTTGAAAGAAAGCAATTAACTGCTCTAAAACAAATTTGTTTAACATAAATACTCCTTATTAAACTAATAAGACTTACCTGCTTTTAGGTCTCTACGTCTTAACTCTTTTCTGGCTCTATATTTCCAATATTCTCTACGGCAATATCAAAAATCATGTCTGACACTGTCATTTCCTACACTTTACCTTTTTGATTACCATTATGTTAGATAACTTTTACATTTATAGTGATTCTTCCATGCGGTGTATTCGCCGAACCACAAGAGGTTGCCGTCCTTATCGGTCATCTCACGCGGGATGCCGATTTGGTCGTTGTGGAAATAGGCAATGTATTGCCCTTCGTCTTGGTTGTTGTGGAAGACTTGGGCTAAGGGTTCGTAGCTGTCTTGGTCGGTGTAGATATAGGTGTAGCTGCCTTTGTAGGTGTACTCCTGCAATAGGCGGCTGCCGTCCCAGACGAATCCGGTTTCCTCTTCGATGCCGTTCCCGCTTAAATCATGCGGGAATGACGTTTCTGAAACTTCTTTGTCTTTCAGACGGCCTTGCAGGTGTATTGTGTCTTAATCCAACCTACGGCTACTACATGATTCAATTTTATCTTGCTAGTCGATTGTATTAGTAATTTTGGTGTTTTAATTTACCTCAATTCCATCAACATATTGAGAATCCTCAATATATACAGTTGAGAAGCTTTGTATAAAGTCGGGAGTTTTTTGGTCATCTCTTTTGGGTTTGAAGAATCCTTTCATAATTGTCCAATCGTATATAGATATATCAATAGGGTACTTTGATAACATTCCACTAATTTTATATTTTTCTATCCATTGAACAGCTTTTTCTTTAGTCGAAAAGATAGCCGATGGGAAGCTTGCTCTGCTTCCTTGAACAACCCACATGTAAAATTCATTCATAGTCATGTCCTTTTTAGTTTTGTTTAAGTTGTTTGTACGAAAAATAATCCACCAGATAGATCTCGATTTATAAAAATATATCCGATGTTCTCAGTTAGATAAAAAATTTCATTTACTTTTTCAGGTAGATCCATTCCTAAGATTTGACCTATGAAAATATATTTTTCTAGAAAATCATCACTCTCTTGCTGTAAATATTCAGGTCGTCCTCCTAAAAAACTCATTTCATCTAAATTCTCAATAGGATTAATTGGATAAAATTTATCTAGGTTAAACTTGAACTGATGTTTATCTCCGATGATAACTCTCGTGTATCCTTGAATAGCATCGTCAATTTCAGTAATGTAGTCAAGAAAATAATCTTCTTCATCATAATAAGAAAAAACGTAAATTGCTTTATCTTTATATTCCTTATCCTGAAAATCTGTTTTTAATTGAGGTGCGATAGTTAATAGATTTTCAATTGGTATAAAAGCAACCAATGCTAACTCATGACCATCTGGCGCTATCACTTTATTTGAATAGTCTAAATCTAGCCCAACTAATATATTATTTATATTGGGTTTACTATCTAAAAAGTTAAAATTAACGTATCCATTTTTTTTCATTTAAATTCTCCTAAAAATTTAAGGGCGTTTCTTACCTGCTTTTTTTAATTTTTGAGGTGCAGTGCAATCTTACTTTTTGGTTTTTTTCTTAGGATTTAATTCGTCTTTACGCTGCTTATAAAACTGCCAATATTTTTTGTCCTCAATACCAAATGGATAATATCCAGCATCATTATAAGCAATATCAAAATATTTATAAGCTTCATCATATTTTCCAAGGTCATAATAAAAAATACCAGCTAACAGATACGTCCCTGCATTAGTGGTTCCTAAGTCAGCGACACTTAAAGCAATACTCAGCCATTCCTTAGCCTGTTCATATTTTTGATTTTTATAATACAACTCAAACAAAGCAATCGTAACCATTGTCGTTGGATGCGCCCATTGAGTTACTGGCTTGGGTATTAGCTCAAATGCTTCTTTTAATAACTTTTCTTGTTCTAAAAAAGGTTTATTATAAGCCTCACAGACTAAATCATTAATCTTTGATTCTAATTCTGGATTAACTGCATCTAAATTCATAGCATACTACTCCTCAATAAAAATGAAACAAGGTCAAAAGTTTCCACCTTTTCCCGCACCTTTTTCAAGCCTATAGTTATTTGAATCTCTCATCCATGACCTGACTTCAGGCGATTTGGTAGAGGTCGTCTGAAAAAAGGTTATCTCTACTCAACAACCCAATCGATTCCTGATTAAACAAACTGCCAAGTTTGAGGTTCGTAGTAACGTATCAAGTTGTAATGTAGATAAGTCTCCTAGTTTCCTTACACTAATATATCCGTAATCGTAGAGAGGAAATCTAAAATAATACCTAAATATAGATTTTAAAATTCAATGTAATCATCATTATCCATGTAATAATTTAGAGCATCAATAAATTGATCTTTTGTAAAATTTGGATACCGTTCATCTAAGTCATCGTAAACATCCATAAATACATCCCCACTACATAAAATATCTAATCCATTTTCGTTTACAAAATCAGGAAAAACTTCTTTTCCATCCATTATTTTTGGGCCGTTATCCAAATAACAAACCGTCTCTAAATCAAGAATACTCTCATCTTCATCAGAAGAAATATATATGTATGAAAATTTGGCAAATTTATCAGTATCATCATCGTTGAATAATCTAGCACAATCAATAACTTCTGATATACTAATTTTTCTTCTATAAAATTTATCTAAATTCATTTTTTGTTCCTTCTATGATTAAATTAACATTTACCTAATGGTTTACCAGTGCGACCGTTTAATTTTCCTCGTCGACCTGGTCTACCACCTCCCCATATACTTCTTCCGCCTTTTCTTTGTTGGTGATATAGACCATAATTTCTTCTATGGTCATTATAATCAACCAGTACCAACCTTTTTGTATCCTCATGATGATTCCACGTTAGTCCCTGTTTATTTTTACCTTTTCCCCAATTGGGACTTGAACTCATAGCTCCAGATCTCGGTATTTCCCGCGGGCTTTTTTTGTTTCAGCACGGACGAGCTAGTTTTCTAAATCGTATTGGTAATATTGATTTTCGCCATTAGGTAGCTGGCGATAGATCAGGTTGCCCAATGCGTGAATGAGAAATTTTTAAAAGAACGAATGTTTCAGACGGCCTTGATGCTGATCAATAATCGGATTATTAAAGAACCAATATTTCAGACAGTCTCAAAGAACGGATTGAGACTGTCTGAAAAACAGAAAGCGCGTACATACCGCATACACCCTAAGTCAGGATTGGAGGTTTGTGCGGGCTACGGCTTGCTTGATTCACCCCATGTTTTCTCAGGGATTTATACGCTAGCTTGGTTAGTTTTTTATTTTAACTATTTGTTTTCATGTTTATGTTTGGAATTCTGCTTTTCATTATGTATATCAGTGAGTAGGTTAGTAATAGACATCCCATTTTTTTGAGCAAGTAGAGCCCATTTTTCCGCTTCGTCTAATTTATTTTTGTCTTTACTGTCTTGGTAATGATCAAAGAATATATAGGCCAAATCATATTGTGCTTGAGTATTACCTAATTCGGCTGATCGAATTAACCAAAATATAAATTTATCATTGTTAAATTCATAAAAAGCAAAATAATTAGCTAATTTTGATGCTGCTTGACTATTGCCAGAGGAAGCATCAATTTTTAACTTTTCCAGATCAGTTTTAGAAATATACATACTGTCATTTATTGAAATGTTGGCATTAGATTTCATGTCCCTATCCTTACTGTATGAGTTGTTATAAGACGTTAGAAAAATACTAAAAGAAAAATTTAAGGATTTTATGGCTTAATTGTAACATATTTACCTCCATTTAATACTTCTCCTGTAACTGCACTAACATTTTCTGTTGCACCACGTACAGGTACTTTTAATTCATTAGCCAATTTTTGAGCAAATGAATCGTCCCCTTTCCCTGTTTGACAAGCAACTAATGTTACTGATTTCCCTCCAGAAGTTTTAGGTTTGTAACGATAATCCGCTAAATCTTATTAATTAATTGATATTTATCAATATTTTTAATTCGTCTGGTAGTTTGGCACCATTTCTATATGCCTTTTTAGCCCAAAATATGGCTTTTTCTTTATTGCCTTGTGTGAAAAATAAATCGGCTAAATTGGATTGGGCAATTGGATGTCCATTTTTTGCCGCTATCTCTAGCCATTTAAATTCCAAATCTTGATCTAAAGATACAAACATATGGTATTGATATAATTTGAATGCTGAGTTTTTATCTCCATTAGTGGCATTCTTTTCGAGAATTTGAATTTCTTCATCTGAAATCCAATAAGTACTACCTGTTGATATAAATTTAGTCATTTGCCACCAATACCTGCTCCCCCAGCTAACACTTCTGGGATTGGACTCTCTCTTATTGTACGTGTTTTATCATTAAGAGCTGCCGCGGCCTCATTAATTACGTTTACAACTTGTTGTAGTGATTCTACACTTTGAAATACTAGTTCTTTACTCATAAAAAATCCACTTTATTTTATTATTTTAATTATACCATGTATAAATTGAAAAACTGCAACATAAAAGTTACATTCTAACAATATTTATCCAAAAACAGTGTAATGAATTATACCCTATCTTTTATCATTCACGAGCAATACTCACACATCAACGTGTGCTTACATCTAGCTTTTCCTTCTATAAATTTACTAAAGTTAAATTTGGGGTATTAGAGGAATAGAAATATTCTCTTTCTAATCCTATAGATATGCCTATTCTGTTCGAGTTTCAGCTAAATATATTCCCCATTCAGCTAATTCTTCGGGCAAATCATAAACAGTTTTTCCATTACTTTCATAGATTTCAGAGATTCCTGGTGAGGTCTTAGAAAAAGTTTTCCAAGCTGTCACTAGTTCTTCTACAAATTGAATATTATGAGGTTCAAAAAAGTCATTAAATTTCGATAGTTCTTTACTATAAATTGTCACAACATTATAGCTATCAAGCATGATTTCATCGTGACTTTTATGTCCACCAAATCCAAACTTACTTAATCCATCATTTACAAGTAAATCACCGTATCTAATCAACAGTGCTAGACATTCTTCTCTTGAACAACCATCAATATAATAAACATCCTTATGGGATTCCTTAATAATATTCTTTGCTATCACTTTTTCTCTATCAATACTGACAGGCAATTCCAAAATAAAAAACAAGGGCTCGTCATGAATCACAATAAAGTGTTGAAAAATCTCTAATATTTTTTCTGCGTGTACATTCGCCATCAAATGATGTTCAGTTAACTGTGTAAATGATTCAAACAGGTTTTCTACCAAGCTAACTTGGTGTCCTTTTACTAAATTCAACATTATGCGTCCTCCAGAGAATTTAAACAATATCCACATTTATAATTTCATTATATCATTACACCCCTAAAAAGACTGCAACTTCCCAGTCACAGTCTCTTATAAATCTACCTCAGTTCCTTCAAGGAAAGTTATTACAATTTGTCCAGCTTCTGAAATAGATTGATAGCATGTCAGACTATAGTATCCAGAAGCCATACTTGAACTATTACTCTGATTCTTACCCTCTATTCGATTAGAGAAGCTACCTTCACGCTTTTCATTCTAAAGGTTTCTAATTTTTTACAAGCAGTGATACCGCCTCAACGTGGGTTTTAGAGGACTAAATGGAGTCTGAATTGCATGATAGAGATGTAGTATTGATTAAGCAATCAACAAATTATGTACAAAACAAAAATAAAGTACACTTTTTAAAGAATGTACTTTACGCTTCTATCCCAGTATTATCAAAGTTTTAGCTCATGTTAAGTCAATTGTACATAAACTTTTAGTTTTCCTATAAAAACCGAACTTGGTAT
Organism: bacterium; assembly: GCA_905221465.1. Taxonomy (GTDB): domain Bacteria; phylum Bacillota; class Bacilli; order Lactobacillales; family Streptococcaceae; genus Streptococcus. Next base: position 111,406 of record CAJNDG010000003.1, read on the forward strand.
CAAAATTGTCTCTCCTGCTACTAGTAACGGAATTGATATTTGGATTTATTTAGCAAATAATTTGAAAGATGCAGATAAAACTTTGTTAGAGGACTATTTTTCAGGAGTTTTATCAAAGTATACAGCTGAATTTGCTTTAGATATCCTCATCATAAAACAAAATGCAGGAGCTGGATGGATAGCTACTTTTGATATTAAGCCTGTTGCGGAAGCGACCTACAATCGAATGGCTCGAGCTTCTGAAGTAACCAATGAAGATAGGTATGATGAAGATATAGATATATGGTAGACAGTAAACCTTTACTTAAACGTGGGGGTGGAAAGATAGGATGGTCTATCCCAAGCCTCACCATAAATTTTTTAGTTCTAGGTAATGTTGGAAGTGGCAAAGGAAAAACAGTCCGATTTGATAAAACTGAGCTCAATCGCTGGTTGCAAAATCAATAGCATTTTTACCGTAGTTTGTTATAATGAAGCTACGGTATTTTCTAGCTCAATTCAAAAGGAGAATACTATGTCAATTACAAAAACCAAAAATGAAACTTATCGCTTACGGATTTATATTCCTGAAGAAGTAAAAGCTTCTCTTGGAATTGATAAAAAAGTGATTGAAAAACGTTTCAAGCTAAGGAGTGAGGCTAAAAAATATGAACTCGAACTACAAAATAAAATAGATAAAATTCTGAGCGGCGATTCTACTTCACAACTTGAAAGAACTGGTTCTATCCAATTCAAAGAGTTTTATCATCAAGTATGGTGGGAATCCTACAAAGCAGGGCAAACAACTTCAACCTTAAAACCACCCTCACAAGCTACTATTGACGGTACAGAAATTGTCTTTAGAAAGCACATTCTACCCATGCTAGGGAATTACTCGATTGACTTTCTTAACCAAAATAAGCAGGTTATTTTAAACCTTCTCACTCAAAAGGCAGAAGAATATGCCAACTTCAAAGTCATCAGAAGTTACGTTAATTCTATCTTTGACTGGGCAGAAGAATTGGAATACATCGAAACTAATCGTATTTCAAAAACTATTAGACGAATCAAAGCAACTAAGAAAATCAAGTTACAAGAAGCTAAAAACGATGAAGATTTATACCTATCACAATTAGAGCTTCAAGCATGGTTTACAGCTTTTGAAGAAGACTTAAAAAACGATAAGATCTTATTCAAAGATTATGTGCTGTTTTACACAACATTTTTCTTAGGAGATAGAAAGTCTGAAAGCTACGCTCTTCAATGGAAACACATTGATATCAACAAACAAGAAATTCAGTTAATACAAGCCCTAGATAAATACAAAAATCCAAAATCTACCAAAGGAAACAAGAAAACAACTTTCCAAATCCCAACTGAACTAGCTGACCTGCTTCAATCTTGGAAAAAACAACAAAAATCAGAATTAGCTAAATTTGGTATTATCCAATCTGACGAACAATATGTATTTACTTATGTTGACATGAAAGGCAATGTAAACAGCCCCTTACACGCTGATTATCTCAATAACAAAATGAAGTCAGTCAAACGCCGTCACAAGGAGCTGACACATGCTACACCACACAAATTACGCCACACCGGAGCAACTTTAGCTAAACAAGCAGGAACATCACTTGAAGCTATTTCAGAGGCTTTAACGCATAGCGACACTTTTACAACTAAGACCTATGTCAATACTTCAAATGTTGTTCCAATGGCAGTTGGTGAAATTGCCTACCGCAATCTTAAAAAGTAATGGTGTGAATTTGGTGTGAAAAGTGGTGTGAATTTTGCTAAAAATCAGTAAAAAAACACCCCATGGTGTGAACCATGAAGTGTTGTAAATGCTGTATTGTAGCTGGTTCTTAACGTTTTGAGAACTGGCTAGCTTTACGAGCTTTCTTAAGACCTGGTTTCTTACGCTCAACTTTACGTGAGTCACGTGTAAGAAGTCCTGCGCGTTTCAATGAATCGCGGAAGTCTGGGTCTACTTGAAGAAGGGCACGAGCGATACCGTGACGGATAGCTCCTGCTTGACCAGCGTAACCACCACCTACAACGTTAACGAAAACGTCGTATGAACCTACAGTTGAAGTAACTGCGAATGGTTGGTTGATAACAAGACGAAGGTCAGCGTGTGGGATGTACTCTTCAACATCTTTTTTGTTAACAGTGATTTTACCAGTTCCTGGAACAAGGCGAACGCGTGCAACAGCGTTTTTACGACGTCCAGTACCTGCATATTGTGCTTGTGACATACTTTATTGTTCCTTTCCTTAGATAAGTCCTGAAATATCAAGAACTTCTGGTTGTTGTGCAGCGTGAGTGTGCTCAGCTCCAACGAATACTTTCAATTTCATACCTTGAGCACGACCAAGAGTATTGTGTGGAAGCATACCTTTAACTGATTTTTCGATCAAACGTACTGCATTTTTAGAACGAAGTTCACCAGCAGAGATTTGTTTCAATCCACCTGGGTGGTTTGAGTGAGTGTAGTAGATCTTATCAGTTGCTTTTTTACCAGTCAATTTAACTTTTTCAGCATTGATAACGATTACGAAGTCACCTGTATCAGTGTGTGGTGTGAATGTTGGTTTGTTTTTTCCGCGAAGTACGCTAGCAACAACTGCTGAAAGGCGTCCAAGAGGTACATCAGTTGCGTCAACAACGTACCATTTGCGTTCTACTTGGCCTGGTTTAGCCATGAATGTAGTTTTGTTCATGATTTCTCCTATATGAATATCGTTTTTGTTTACAGGGCGGATGTTCCGGTCCGCGGGGTATTTGAAAGGTTCCGGGGCCTTACAAATGGGGTAAACAATACCGTCTACTATCATACCAAATTTTACTACTAAAAGTCAATAGATATGAAAATATTTTTCCCTTTTATCATTAAAGAAGCTTTCATATTAATCATTCTCAATAAGCTTTCTTTCCCATTTTTAATCGATGTACTACTTCTTATTTTATAGTAGATATGTTTTTGCGTAATATCATTACAAACTATTTTGTTGAATTATATATTTTTTTTATATATCATACTTGACAATTATTCTAAAAGAAGGTAAGCTATATATAAATTAATTATATATATTTTTTTTACATAAGGAGGTGGTTCATGTATTTCCCTACATCCTCAGCTTTAATAAAATTTCTCATCCTTGCCATTCTTGAAAAAGATGATTCCTACGGTTATGAGATTAGCCAGACCATTAAGCTAATTGCTAACATCAAAGAGTCTATTCTTTATCCCATACTAAAAAAGCTGGAACAAAATGATTATCTCGCAACTTATTCGAAGGAAAAACAGGGGCGTAAACGAAAATACTATACACTTACTTCTTACGGATATGAATACCTACTTACTCTGAAAGAAGAGTGGAAACTTTATACTACAACAATCAACGGCATCGTAGAAGGGAGCATTCGACATGACAAAAACTGAATATCTAGCTGAGCTAGAAAAGTATCTAAAAAAACTACCACGTAAGGACTACGAAGAAGCTATAGAACATTTCACTGAGTATTTTGACGAAGTAGGTCCTGAAGGTGAAGTAGCCGCTATTGCTGATTTAGGTAATCCAAAGGAGGCAGCTCATGAAATTATGATACACCTTTTGGACAAAAAGATAGAAGAAGATGATCAAAAGAATAATTCAGCAAATAGTACAAAGAATATCGTTCAAATTTCTATTCTGTCAATTTTGGCAGCTCCCTTAGCTATCCCCCTTTTTATAGTAGCTATAGTCTTAACTTTTGTTTTCTTTTTATTCATTTTTACTCTGGCTTTCCTAATGGCTATTGTTAGTTTAGCTCTCTTTATATTCGGTGCAAGCTTAATCTGGGAAGCTCTCACACTAGGGCTATCTACCTCCATCCCAGCATTCCTATTTATTCTTGGATCCAGTATTATTGCCTTAGGACTCTCTGGGTTTTTCTTCTCAAATATCTCTCCGATTGTTCAGTTTGGTAAAGCTGGCTTTGTCAAGCTAGCACAAGTATTTGCAAAGAAAGGAGCACATTATGGCTAATATGAACTCGAAGAAAAAATTTTTATCTATAGCTATCTTAGCTTGTATCTTAGGCGTTGCTTTGACGGCCATCGGATCTGCAACAGGTGGATTCAATGATTTAATCAACTCTACTAAAAATAAATTAAAGGCAACAAAAACCGAAGAAAGTTTCTCTGAAATTTCTTCTTTAACTGTAAATCTAGCAATGAGAAACCTTGTTGTCGATGAATCCTCTGATGATAATGTCCATTTAAGCTATTACCAACACGACCACAACTATCAGATTAACAATGATACGTTTGGAAAACTCACGGTAAACTCTGAAAATGGAAAATTAAATCTCAGAGAAGAAAATTCAGGGGGCTTTCATATAAGCTCTGGAATCCAATCTCTCCTCAGTTTATTTAGTAACGAGTATCAGGAAAAAAACGTTGTTTACCTCACTCTACCAAAGGGAACCAAACTTGAGACGTTTAATAGTAGCTCCTCGCTTGGAGATATTACACTATCTAATTTATCAGCAAATAACGCTGAAATTACTTTATCCAAGGGAAATCTAACAATCAACAATAGTCAATTTTTGTCTAGCAAAATCCGTAACGCTCTTGGAGATATTACTCTAAACAATAGTCAAATTAGCTCTGGAGAAATCAAAGATTCTTCGGGTAATATCGGACTAAATAATAGTCATTTTGAAACTGGTGAAATCACTGCTGCTCTGGGCGATATCAATCTAAATTCAAGTAAAATTTCCGACACTAGTTTAAAAATATCTAGTGGCTCAATAAATTCCAAGCAATTAGACTTCGTTGGAAACATCTCCATCACTAATCAGCTAGGAGATATCAACCTGCAACTGGTTCCCAATAGTTTGAATAAACTATCCTTCGATCTAAAAACAACTCTTGGTGATATTGATATCCCTAACGGTATCAATGTAGAATACACTAAAGACAGCAAGCATACTGGTAATACTCTCGTTCACAAAATTGAAAATCCTACTGCCACTCTCACTATTACTGCAAAAAGTGGAAATATTAAGCTAAACGAATAAATCATTTTTCACCTAGTACTATGTATTTTTAGTTATTGTTTCTAAAGAAAGTATTAGGATAAAAACACTCAAAAAGGATAAGATTTCACTTGAATCTTATCCTTTTGTTATTTTATATTTTCTTTTAATCCGCAAACCTATTTATAAGCTAAGGCACGTTTAAAGGTTTTCCAGATTCCCAAATCATCTGTTTGAAGGACTAGACTAGCATACATGCGTCCGATAAAGGCTGTTGCAGTGACTGCAAAAACAACCGTTATGGCAAGCGAAATCCAAGCTTCTAGACCACTTGCATACCCATTTATAGCTCTAAATGGCATAAAGAAGGTCGAGATGAAAGGAATGTAAGACCCAATTTTCAGAACTAAATTGTCCCCAGCAGCACCTAGAGAGGTCACACCGACAAATCCTGCTATAATCAAGATCATCAATGGCGACAAGGCCTTTCCTGAATCCTCAGGGCGAGAAACCATAGATCCTAGGAAGGCTGCTAAAACAACGTACATAAAGAGGCTAACCAAGACAAACAATAAGGTATTGAGCGAGAAGGCCTCTCCTAGATGATTTAAAATTCCAGATTGTGCCAAGATAGGGATATCTTTAAAGAGCAGAATGGCAGCAAGTCCACCCACGACGTAAATGCCAATATGAGTCAAAATCACAAGAAGCAGAGCCAGCATGCGAGCGTAGAAATAATGACTTGCTCGGATACTAGAGAAGACCACCTCCATGATTTTGGTTCCTTTCTCGCTAGCCACTTCCTGAGCAGTGACACTAGCATAGGTAATCAAAATCATATAAAGGAAGAAACCAAGCCCTGCGGCCGCAATGGTTTGAACAATTTTTTTGTTTTCCTTGGATTCATCAATCTTCTCAGTAAAATCAACAGTTTGACTCAGGCGTTTTTCCTGTTCTTGAGACAAATTAGCCGCCGAGCGATTGAGTTGATATTGCAGTTCATTTAACTTATTGGTTACTGCTAGTTTGATGCCTGTTTCAAGAGAAGTTTCACCGTGATAGACGGCCTTGAGGACGCTGTCCTCTTGGTCAATGGTTAGATAACCCTTGATTTTCTCATCCTTGATAGCAGCTTGAGCACTGGCTTCATCCTTATAATCAAAGTTGATACCATTGGTACCCTTGAGCCCTTCTTCCACAGATGGCACAGTTGTTACTACTGCTATCTTGCTATTTTTGGCCATAGAAGACCCTTGGAGAAAGCCGATTCCTACAGATAAGGCTAAAAAGAGGAACGGCGAAATCACCATAAAGAAGAAACTCCACGACTTGACATGTCGAAGATAGGTTTCCTTCATTACAACCCACATATTTCTCATACTTCCACCCCTGATTCTAGTTTAAAGATTTCATCGATTGTTGGAGCTTGTTGGTCAAAAGTCGCAATATATTGACCTTGAGTGAGGATTGGGAAGAGTTCCCTTCCAGCGCTCTCATCATCGAGGATCAATTTCCAACTGCCTTGCTTGGTCAAGCTCACCTGTTTGACATGAGGAAGTTTTTCCAATTCTTCCTTGCTTCGTTCACTTGAAACAAAGAGACGTGTTTTCCCGTATTGATTGCGAACATCCTGAACTGGTCCATGCAAGACCACACGCCCATCACGAATCATCAGAATATCATCGCAAAGTTCCTCAACGTTGGTCATGACATGGTCAGAAAAGATAATGATTGCACCGCGCTCTTTCTCTTTTAAGATGACTTGTTTGAGCAACTCGGTATTGACTGGGTCCAAACCACTAAAAGGCTCATCCAAGATAATCAAGTCTGGCTCATGGATGAGGGTGATAATGAGCTGAATTTTCTGCTGATTCCCTTTGGAGAGGCTCTTGATTTTGTCGGTCAATTTGCCCTTCACTTCCAATTTCTCCATCCATTGAGGGAGTTTTTCCTTGACTTCTTTAGCATCCATGCCTTTTAGAGTCGCCAAGTAGCGAACTTGTTCAAGGACTGTCAACTTGGGCATGAGACTGCGTTCCTCGGGCAGATAACCAATCCGTGCATAGGTTTCCTGACGAATCTCCTGCCCATCCAGACTGATCTCTCCTTGATACTCTAAAAATTTCAACATACTGTGGAAAATCGTTGTTTTCCCAGCACCATTCTTCCCGACCAAGCCTAGAATCCTTCCTGGACTTGCCTGAAAATCGACACCAAACAAGACTTGCTTGGGACCGAAACTTTTCTCTAGATTTCTTACTTCTAACATTTTCCACCTCCGAGATATGTTGCACTTATTATACTCCTTTTTGATAGCCTTTACAACGATTTATGTCCATTTTATCGGATTATAAATAGCAAAAGTATCCTATCTCTAATAAATTTAAGTGCTTCAGTGATATCTTTAGTATAACTCATTAAAGACTTTCTGAGATGGCTTCCTCCTCAACTATCGCTTTTCTCTTCTGAACTGTCCTTTTGAAACTAAAAATCCACCCCGAGGGATGGATTTTAGACTATTAACGCACTTCTGCATTCACTTTTTCTTCCAGTGATGCTTGGATTTTTTCCATATAGCGTGCGACTTCTTCGTCTGTTAAGCTATCTTCTGGATTTTGGAAGGTCAAGCTATAGGCCATTGACTTCATGCCAACTCCCAGTTTTTCGCCTGAGAAGACGTCAAAGAGTTTGATATCAGTCAAACGTTTCACGCCTGCAGCTTGGATAGCATCTACAACTTCTTGATGAGTGACTTCTGCCTTGAGGAGTAGGGCCACGTCACGGCTGACTGCTGGGAATTTTGTGATTTCCACAAATGGAGCAGCTGGTTGAAGGGCAGCTTCAATGGCTGAAAGGTTGAGCTCCGCTACATAAGTTTCTGGGATATCGTAAGCCTTGGCAGTAACTGGATGCACTTGGCCAAGGAAACCAAGAACTTGGTCGCCAAGCGAAATCACGGCCGTACGTCCTGGATGTAGACTTGCAATCTCAGCTGTTGCTGCATAGGTCACTTCTAGTCCCAAGCGAGTAAAGAGGGCTTCAAGGATTCCCTTAGCATAGAAGAAATCAACTGGAACTGCTGCCGTTTGGAAATCTTTTTCAGCAACCAAGCCGGTTAAGGCAAAGGCAAAGCTATTGATCTCATTTGGTAGATCTTCTTTTGGATTGCCTGTTTGTTCAAAGACTTTTCCAATCTCGTAAAGAGCCAAGTTTTTGTTCTTACGAGCCACGTTATAGGCCACCGTATCAAGGATACCTGAGACCATATTTTGACGGAGGACAGAACGGTCCACTGTCATTGGCCACATAAGTTCTGTAAGGTTACTTGGTTGAGCTGTGAACTCAACTGCTTTTTCAGGCGTTGTCAGAGCGTAGGTAATGATTTCTGTCAAACCTGCTCCTTCAGCGATGGTACGAACTTGGCGACGCAATTTTTGTGTCGCAGTCAATTCGCCAGCTGTACCGTCATCTTTTGGAAGACTAGTTGGCAAGCGATCATAACCATAGATACGAGCGATTTCTTCAAAGAGGTCCGCTTCGATGGTGATATCCCAACGACGACGTGGAACGCTGACTGTAAAGGCTTCAGCATTTCCAGAAAGACCAAAGCCAAGACGACGGAAGACATCTTCCACATCAGCATATGAAAGCTCCGTACCAAGGACGCGGTTAACGTCTGCAAGAGTTGAAGAAACTTCTACATCAGAAGTATCAAGCTGGCCTGCTGAAACGATACCCTTACGCACTGTCGCACCTGCAAGATCAGCAATCATGCTAGCCGCCGCATCAAGGGCTTCGTTAACAGTTGCCACATTGATGCCTTTTTCAAAGCGAGAAGACGACTCAGAACGAAGGTTGAGGCGACCGCTAGTCTTGCGGATGGATTTGCCATTGAAAACAGCCGCTTCAAGGACAACACGACTAGAATTTTCAGAGATTTCTGTTGCTTGACCGCCCATGACACCTGCAAGGGCTACTGGTTTGTCAGCGACAGTGATGATTAAGTCATTTGTTTCCAAGTCACGTTCTTCACCATCCAAGGTCACCAATTTTTCACCAGCACGCGCTTCACGCACACGAATCTCGCTTCCTTCAAAGGTATCCAAGTCAAAGGCATGCATCGGTTGACCAAAGTAAAGCAGGATGTAGTTGGTTACGTCAACTACGTTATTGATCGGACGAATCCCTTCGTTCATAAGAAGGTTTTGCAACCATTGTGGACTTGGTGCGATGGTCACATTGTCCAAGATACGGGCTGCATAGTAAGGCGCCTTGTCGGTATCGATACTTACAGAAAGTGCATCTGCTGCAGCTTCATTTGTTTCTGTTAAACTGAATTCTTTAAAGTTGACTGCCTTGTCATAGATAGCTGCTACTTCGTGAGCTACTCCACGCATAGATAGAGCGTCTGCACGGTTTGGTGTGATAGAAAGTTCGATGATTTCATCATCCAAGTCTAGATATGAGAAGACTTCATCCCCAGGAACGGCATCTTGAGGCAAGATTTGAATACCATCTGCGAATTCCTTCGGTACAACCGAGTCAGAAATACCTAATTCACCAAGTGAACAAATCATCCCAAGTGACTCTAAGCCACGGATTTTCCCTTTTTTAATCTTGTAATTGTCAGCAATACGAGCTCCTGGAAGAGCCACCATGACCTTGATACCAGTACGCACATTCGGTGCACCACAAACGATTTGACGTGCTTCTTCTTCGCCAACGTTAACCTGACAAACATGGAGGTGAGTTTCTGGCACATCTTCGCAAGACAAGACCTCACCGACGACAATTTTTGAGAGACCAGCAGCAGGTGATTCCACACCTTCTACCTCGATCCCTGTAGTTGACATTTTTTCAGCCAACTCTTGTGATGGCACATCAATGTCCACCAATTCTTTTAACCATTTATAAGATACAAGCATAATTCTGATTGTAAGATCCCACCAAGTAAGACCTTTTCAATTCCTTTCTTTTTCTTCGAGTCAGTCCTTACTATTCTCATCGAGAGAAAATGACTAGGACTGTATAGGACTGTGTTTCAGGTTTCAATCTTATTTAAACTGTTCTGAGAAACGGACATCGCCTTGGTAGAAGCCACGGATATCATTGATTCCGTAGCGGAGCATAGCGACACGCTCTTGACCAAGACCAAAGGCAAATCCAGAGTAAACAGTCGCATCGATTCCACTCATTTCAAGGACACGTGGGTGAACCATACCGGCCCCCATAATCTCAATCCAACCTGTTTTCTTACATACGTTACAGCCTTCTCCACCACACTTGAAGCAAGAAACATCCACCTCAACAGATGGCTCTGTGAATGGGAAGTAAGATGGGCGCAGACGAATCTGACGCTCTTCACCGAACATCTTTTGGACGATCAACTGAAGCGTTCCTTGAAGGTCAGCCATAGAGATGTTTTTCCCAACAACCAATCCTTCGATTTGGTGGAATTGGTGACTATGGGTTGCATCGTCCGTATCACGACGGAACACACGTCCTGGTGAGATCATCTTCAAAGGACCTTTTGAAAAATCATGAGCATCCATAGCACGGGCCTGAACTGGAGACGTGTGAGTACGGAGTAAGATTTCTTCTGTGATGTAGAAAGTGTCCTGCATATCACGGGCTGGATGGTCTTTTGGAAGGTTCATACGCTCGAAGTTATAGTAGTCTTGCTCCACTTCAAAACCATCCACGACTTGGTAACCCATCCCGATAAAAATATCTTCGATTTCTTCACTGGTTTGCGTGAGAACATGACGGTGACCAGTCGCAACTGGGCGGCCTGGAAGCGTCACATCGATACTCTCGCTAGCTAGTTGAGCTGCGACTTTCTTTTCTTCCAAGAGCTTAGCTGTTTCTTCAAAGGCTGCTGTCAAGACATCACGCGCTTCATTGACGTGTTTCCCGATGATTGGACGCATCTCAGCAGAGACATCCTTCATTCCTTTGAGGATTTCAGTAAGCGACCCTTTTTTACCAAGGACAGAGACACGCAAGTCTTGCATCTCTTTTTCATTTTCAGCAGTAATCTGCTTCAAGCTAGCCAGCGTTTCTTCGCGAAGCGCTTTTAATTGTTCTTCAATAGTTGACATAATTCCTCCATCAGTCGATTATCAGAAAAAAAGAAAACCACATGCCAAAAGCTCCACAATCGGAGCGTTGACACGCGGTACCATCCGTTTTTATCTGACAAGTCAGACCTTAATTTCTAAATCCATAGGCAAGTGAATTCACCCAGCTTTCATATAGAGAGCTTGCAGTCACGGCTCTCCTCCCTGATATACTTCCCCTGAGATACTAGTCTTGCGGATTTCTATTCAATTACTACTTAGTTTATCAGATTTTTACCATTCTTGCAAGACCTATCTCACTTCTGCTTGCCTTTAAATCGCCATTGGAAGCGAAGCTTGTCATAGAAGGGAAATTCGATAAACAAGACTCCCAAGCCCACACAGAGACTGGCAAGGACGTCTGATGGATAGTGAACTCCCAGATAGACCCTTGACACCAGTACACTGACTAGGTAGACCCCAAGGACGATTTGCACAATTTTTCTCCAAACCGGATCTTTAATCCGTTGACTGAGAATGACAATCAAAGTCCCTACCATCAGCGTCACCGCCAGGGAATGGCCACTTGGAAAAGAAAATCCCTTCTCCTCTACCAAGTGTAAAATAGCTGGCCGTGGGCGCTGGTAGATGTTTTTAAAGGTCACGATTAAAAGACCGGCTAAGGCTAGATTACCCGCCATGAAGTAGCTTTCTATCTTCCACTGCTTACGATAAAAGATAAAGGCTGCGATGGCAACCCAGGTGATGATTACTGGGATATCAATCAAATGCGTAAGGGCTCGGAACAGAACTGTCAAATAATCTGGCAAGTCCCCACGAATAGCTGTCTGAAGCGGTTGATCAAAACCGACCAGCGTTTCAGGATAGAACTTAACCATATAGCCAAGAAGGACGAAAAGTAAAAGGGCAAAACTGCCCTTCATTAAAAATGTTTGTTTATCTCTCATAATGTTTTAAGGTTGGTTTCAAGAGGACATATAACAACCAGAATGAAACGGCAAAGATTAAACCTTCAATCAGGTTAAAAGGTAAAACCATGGTCATCAAGTAGTTAGAAAGTCCCAGTATTTCTCTAATATCAAAGTTGGCAAACTGCGCGTATAAAGGAACCGCATAGACATAGTTGAGAACCAACATGGCAGCAGTCAAGCCGACAGTTCCCGCTAGAGATGCTAGTAGGAAACGAAGGGTGCTACGTTCCTTTTTCCAAATCAAACCAAAGACGATAACAAAAACTCCCAGAGCTACGACATTCATTGGCAAGCCAATATAGGTGTTCACTCCTTGGCTATTCAGAAGCAACTTCAAGAGTGAGCGCATCAAGAGAATTCCTAGAGCAGCTGGCAAATCCATCACCACCAAGCCTACAAGGACTGGCAAGATACTAAACTCGATCTTGAGGAAGGTTGCCGCTGGCAAGAGCGGAAAGTCAAAGTACATCAGCACAAATGAAATGGCTGATAAAATCGCAATGGTCGAAATTCGACGTGTGTTTGTCATAACAGGTTCCTCCAATTTTCTATAAAATCAGAAGAAGTTGGAAAGGATCCCTCTATCTATTCTCACTTTTTATATCCCAAAAGTTCCCTCTCACTCTTTTGAGCAAGCGGTTGCAATTCATCTATAAACTCATCAGAACAGACAAAGCCATTCTTTCGTCTTCTCCCATCCAGACTATACTGTCGGTTGTGGAATCGCACCACATCAGCTTGCGCTCGCGGACTTCTTTAAGAGAATGGAAATTGAGATTTTTCTTTTAGACTAGGCGACAAGCTGTAGGCATAACTTCTGGTTAGGCAAAGCTTGTCAACAAAGTTTTAAAGGAAAAATTTTTCCTAATGATACTCAATGAAAATCAAAGAACAAACTAGGAAGCTAGCCGCAGGCTGTACTTGAGTACGGCAAGGCGAAGCTGACGTGGTTTGAATTGGATTTTCGAAGAGTATTAAAGTCACCGCCGGTCGGGAATCTCACCCAGCCCTGAAGACCCCTTTATCATAACAAAAAACGCTTGCAAGTGCAAGCATTTTGATTATTTCAATTTATCTGCTTCATAGGTATGAACAAGCTCAAGACCTGCAAAATTCTGCTGACGGAGAGCTTCATAGACAATCATGCAGACGGTATTGGAAACATTGAGACTGCGGACATGTTCATCATTCATAGGAATACGGAGTGCTTTCTCAGGATGTTCTCGCATAAAGTCCTCAGGCAAGCCCTTGTCTTCACGTCCAAAGAGAAAATAATGGTCTTCGTCCGTCGATAAATCTGCTTCAGAATAGACTTTTTCCGCAAATTTTGAAATCAGATAGAGTTTTCCCTTCATCTGAGACATGAAATCTTCCAAACTGTCATAAAAATAAATCTCTAACTTATCCCAGTAATCCAAACCAGCCCGCTTCATCTTCCGATCATCAATCGGAAATCCCATCGGTTTGATGATGTGGAGGGGAGAATTGGTCGCAGCGCAAGTACGCGCAATGTTACCTGTATTTTGTGGAATCTGAGGTTCAAATAATACAATGTGATTTGTCATGGCTGGTTTCCTTTTATCATTGCAAAAAAATAGCCACACTGCCCGGAGTCAAGCTCAGCAAACAGCGTGGTTAAGGCATCGTTAACTTACCTCACAACAGGTTTGAAGTAAATCAGCGAAACTACTTTCTTAGTATAACACTTTCAGAATCATTGTCAATAGAAATGACTTGATTTTTTTTACTTTTTTTGATGATATTTTCATGTTTGCTCATTCCCTTTCTGAAAAGGTATGGCAAAAGAGCCAAATCGCTTCAAATCAGAGACATTGTCATAGAAGTTAAACAAATGTAGCTTCAAAAACTTGAAAAAGGCCTTTCTTCCCTTAAAAATCGCCTTAGCAAGTGCATTTTTTGCTAAAAAAGGGTATGATAGTTACATCATGAAAAAGTAGGTTTTTTATATGAAAATTGTCCTTGTTGGTGGAGGGAAAGTTGGTTTCGCCCTCTGTCGTTCACTGGTTGCAGAAAACCATGACGTTGTCCTCATTGAACAAGATGAGGCTGTCCTCAATCACATTGTCAGTCGCTATGATATCATAGGTCTCCTTGGAAATGGTGCTGACTTCGCCATCTTGGAGCAAGCCGGTGTTCAAGAGTGCGATATCTTTATCGCTCTAACCGAATACGATGAAGTGAATATGATTTCAGCGGTACTTGCTAAAAAAATGGGCGCTAAAGAAACCATCGTTCGGGTACGAAATCCTGAATACTCCAATGCCTATTTTAAAGAGAAAAATATTCTTGGATTTTCACTTATTGTTAATCCAGAGCTCCTGGCAGCGCGTGCGATCTCAAATATCATTGATTTCCCTAATGCCCTCTCTGTCGAACGATTTGCTGGAGGCCGGGTCAGTCTCATGGAGTTTGTTGTCAAGGATTCTAGCGGTCTTTGTCAAATGCCAATCTCAGACTTCCGTAAAAAATTTGGTAATGTCATTGTCTGTGCTATGGAGAGAGATCATCAACTAATGATTCCAAGCGGTGATGTTATTATCCAAGACAAGGATAGGATTTTTGTTACGGGAAATCGTGTAGATATGATGCTTTTCCATAACTATTTCAAATCTCGTGCAGTGAAAAGCTTGCTTATCGTCGGAGCTGGAAAGATTGCTTATTATCTACTCGGCATTTTAAAAGACAGTCGCATTGATACCAAGGTCATCGAGATCAATCCTGAAAGAGCTCGTTTCTTCAGTGAAAAGTTTCCCAATCTCTATATTGTCCAAGGAGATGGAACTGCAAAAGACATTTTGCTGGAAGAAAGTGCTCCCCACTATGATGCAGTCGCAACCTTGACTGGGGTTGATGAGGAAAATATCATCACCTCAATGTTTCTTGACCGAGTTGGTGTCCATAAGAATATCACCAAGGTCAACCGAACAAGCCTTTTAGAGATTATCCACGCGCCTGATTTTTCGAGTATCATCACACCAAAAAGCATCGCAGTGGATACCATTATGCACTTTATCCGTGGTCGAGTAAACGCTCAGTATTCAGACCTTCAAGCCATGCACCATCTCGCAAACGGTCAAATTGAAACTCTCCAATTCCAAATCAAGGAAGCTAATAAAATGACTGCCAAACCTCTATCACAGTTGAAATTGAAAAAAGGGGTTCTCATCGCAGCCATTATCCGAAAAGGAAAAACAATCTTCCCTACTGGAGAGGATATGCTTGAGGTGGGAGACAAGTTGCTCGTGACGACCTTATTGCCAAATATCACCAAAATTTATGATTTGATTGAGAGGTAAAAAATGAATAAAAGTATGATTCGTTACCTCCTCTCAAAGCTTCTCTTGATTGAGGCTGTTCTTCTCCTAGTCCCTGTTAGTGTAGCGATCTATTACCAAGAATCCAGTCAAGTATTTATCGCTCTCTTTTCTACGATTGGAATTTTAGTCCTTCTCGGTGGTCTAGGCGTTTTACGGAAACCGAAAAATCAACGGATTTATGCCAAGGAAGGGGTCTTAATTGTTGCCCTCTGTTGGATTCTCTGGTCTTTCTTTGGAGGCCTCCCCTTTGTCTTTTCAGGACAAATCCCCAGCATTATTGATGCCTTCTTTGAAATCAGTTCTGGATTTACAACTACAGGAGCAACTATTCTGAACGATGTTTCCGTTCTCACTCGTTCCCTCCTCTTCTGGCGAAGTTTCACCCACTTAATCGGAGGGATGGGGGTACTCGTCTTTGCACTTGCCATTATGGACAATGCCAAGAATAGTCACTTGGAGGTGATGAAGGCTGAGGTCCCTGGACCTGTCTTTGGCAAGGTCGTATCCAAACTAAAAAACACTGCCCAGATTCTCTATCTGCTTTATCTGGCTCTCTTCTCCCTTTTTGTGGTTATCTACTATCTAGCAGGCATGCCTCTCTATGATAGTTTTGTCATCGCTATGGGAACAGCAGGAACTGGGGGCTTTACCGTCTATAACGACGGAATCGCCCACTACGGCAGTTCCCTGATTACCTATCTTGTCAGTTTTGGAGTTCTAGTTTTCGGAGTCAATTCTAACCTGTATTACTTCCTTATGCTCCGTCGGGTCAAGGCCTTCTTTGGAGATGAAGAACTGAGGGCTTATGTGATTATTGTCCTAGTGTCTACAGGCTTGATTACCCTCAACACCCTACACCTCTACCAAGGTGTCTCTAAGAGTGTTGAAATGGCCTTCTTCCAGGTTTCCAATATCATCACGACAACAGGTTTTGGTTACGGAGATATTACCAACTGGCCCCTTTTCTCCCAGTTTATCCTCCTCTTCCTCATGGGAATCGGTGGATCAGCAGGCTCAACTGCAGGTGGTCTTAAGGTGATCAGAGGACTTATCCTCTCTAAAATCGCAAAAAATCAGATTTTGTCCACCTTATCCCCTCACCGTGTTTTGACTCTACACGTCAATAAAACTGTGATTGATAAGGATACCCAGCACAAAATTCTTAAATATTTTGCTATCTATATGATGATTATTCTCTCTCTCATCTTTATCGTCAGTCTTGATAGCAATGATTTTCTAGTCGTAACCAGTGCGGTCTTCAGCTGTTTTAACAATATCGGACCTATTCTAGGTACAACCTCAAGTTTTGCCATCTTTAGTCCCATCTCTAAAATCCTCCTCTCCTTTGCAATGATTGCAGGTCGCTTAGAGATATACCCAATTCTGCTACTCTTTATGAAACGCACTTGGTCTAAACGCTAATAGAAATATAAACGAAACTAGATGAAACTCTTTAAATAGCAAAAACGCATAAAATTATGGCTACCTTTAACCTGATTTTATGCGTTTTAGTATATAAGCCATCCCCATAGTTTAACAGAGCATAAAGCTTTTATTCAACTTTTTTAATAAACACTAGTTTCTCTTATTCTTAAAAGAGAATTTAAGGAGCGTCACCATTCCTAGTAATACTGCTCCAACTGAACCTAAAAGACTACTACTCTCTCCTGTTTTTGGTAAAGTTTTTTCTTTATCTTCAGTTTTTTCTATTTCTTTCTTAGATGGATCAGACTTCACATCTTCAATTTTTTTAGGCTCCTCAGACAGATTCCTAGAATCCTTATCCTTACCATTATCCTGAGATTTGGGATCTAGTTCTGGTGTTGGCGCTGGAGTTGGTGTTGGAGTCGGTGTTGGAGTCGGTGTTGGCGCTGGAGTCGGTGTTGGTGTTGGAGCCGGTGTTGGGACTGGATTCGGTTGTGGATTTGGTTTCTCAGTGTCTTGAGATTGATAAACAACTCCATAATTTGAGAAGTGAGAAACTTTGAAATGAACATATTTCCCATCAGCACTCAATTCAAACGGCAGTTCCTCAACAGCTCCCGTTTCTGGTAAGAAGTAGATAACCTTTCCTACTTTACGATTAGGATCCACAGGAATCGTTACAGTTGCTTCTCCTGAAATTTGTACAAAACTACCATCTGCCTTTTGAGTCTTAACATCGTAAAGTTCAACATTTTTGGCTGGAAGTTCTGCTGGGAGTTTAGCTAAAACAGAAGCATCCGAAACCTTATCCGCAACAATCTTATCAACCGCTGCAACATCTGCTCCTGTTAGAGAAACAGAAACATTGGTTGTAGGGGAAACGAGGGTCTCTTTGGGGTGAGATTTGTAGTATACACTTGCTGCTACAACCCCTACAGCAGTATCAGACACTCTATACTTCAACAAGGTTCCATAGGCAGGATTTGCAAGGTCTTTAGGGTCAAAACGTTTCCCGAGGGGAAGTCTATAAGTTCTCGTCAACCCCCACTGTCCTTTCCTATTCTGCTCATCCCAATCTATAAGATGATATACCATCACGATTGTATCTCTGCTTATCTTACTAGCATAGATATCTGAGCTGGTCGAATCTGTAGGGTCTGGAACCTCCCTGACAATTTCTTTGAAGGTGATGATATACTCCTCTTGGATTTGCTCAGAGCCGTCATTGGTTATGGTTCTGCCGATATTCTTAAGATTTTCCTTATAATCATAGCTTTTCTTATAATCATCAAGCTCAAAATCCTTATAGGTATTGGCCTTTAAGGTGTAGCTTTCTCCTGGCTTGAGAGTGATTGTTTTTCGGGACAATTCAGCATCCCCTCGACCGCCAGCTTGGAAAAAGTGATATACTTCAACTACATCAAAGGTAACTGTTTGCAAAGCTGGTTTCTCTCCCTCAATAACCTGATTTTCTTTATCTGGTAGTTGATTAGAAGTTTCCACAGTAGATTCTGTATCTTTTTCTGCTGTTTGCTCCTTTTCCTTAGCTTCTGGAGTATCAACTAAGCTCTTTGATGGTTCCTTTACAGTTTCCTCTGCATGTACAAGGGCTGTTCCAGCTACACCGACTGTCACGGCTGCTAGACCGAGCAAAGCAAATTTCTCCAACTTAATAGCCTTTTTTCGATCATGTTTATAACGTTTTATTCTTGACATCTTGTGCCTCCTCATTATTTTTAAATATACTACCTACAGTTTACCCCCCCCCAATCCCCTTGTCAAGCCTTTTTCAGCACTTTTTTAAAATATTTTTACGGTCAGATTACTTCAGTAAATTAAAAACGAGAAGACCTTTTGGTCCTCTCCTAATTTGTTTATTCTTTAAGAGCTTTCTTGTAACGAGCAAGTTCTGCTTGATTGGCCCAAACATAGTGACCTGGACGAATTTCTACCATAGATGGCTTGTCGGTCTCATAGTCATGTTGGTCAGGATCGTAAACTTTCAAGACCTTCTTGCGTTCCAAGATTGGATCTGGAATCGGTACAGCAGATAGAAGTGCTTGAGTGTATGGGTGGACAGGATTGTTAAACAACTCCTCTGTCTCCGCCACCTCGACGATTACTCCCTTATAGATAACCGCGATACGATCTGAGATAAAGCGAACAACTGACAAGTCATGCGCGATAAAGAGATAGGTCAAGCCCAACTCTTTTTGGAACTTCTTGAGCAAGTTCAAGACTTGCGCACGCACTGATACGTCCAAGGCTGAAATTGGCTCATCCGCAATAACGAAATCAGGTTCCATCACAAGAGCACGGGCAATCCCGATACGCTGGCGTTGACCACCAGAAAACTCGTGTGGATAACGGGTCAAGTGTTCTTTCAAAAGCCCAACTTCATGAATCATCTTTTGAACTTTTTCTTTTCGATCTTCTTCATCTTTAAACAAGTGATAGTTGTAAAGACCTTCAGAGATGATATAGTCAACTGTCGCACGCTCATTCAAGCTAGCTGCAGGGTCCTGGAAAATCATCTGGATACGACGGATCAAATCTGATGATTCCTTATGAGATTTTTTTCCATTAATCTTATGACCATCAAAGATGATCTCACCTTTACTGGTATTATTTAAACCAATAATAGCACGACCAATGGTTGTTTTCCCACTACCAGACTCACCTACAAGAGAGAATGTTTCTCCCTTGTTGATAAAGAAGTTGGCGTTTTTAACCGCAACAAACTTCTTACTTCCTTCACCGAAGGAAATTTCTAAATCTTTAATTTCTACTAATTTTTCAGACATTTCCTTCCTCCTAGTCTTCTAGATGAGCAAAGCCCATTTTATCACGAATCTTGTCATGCAAATCTGCAATGACCCCAGGTTTTTCAACTTTAGGAGCATTCTCATGAAGCAACCAAGTCTTAGCCCAGTGGGTATCAGTGACTGAAAACTGAGGTGCCTTCTCTTCAAAATCAATTTGCATCGCATAATCTGAACGAAGGGCAAAGGCATCACCTTTCAACTCAGTATAAAGAGACGGTGGTGTTCCTGGGATAGAGTACAATTCCCCTTTATCATCAGCAAGCTGTGGCAAGCTAGACAAGAGACTCCAAGTATATGGATGACGTGGATCGTAGAAGACTTCCTCAACAGTACCGTATTCTACAATTTCACCAGCATACATAACCGCTACCTTATCGGCAATACTTGCTACCACACCAAGGTCATGGGTGATAAAGATAATGGTAAAGTGGTACTCATTTTGCAATGTTTTAAGCAAATCAATGATTTGCGCTTGAATGGTTACATCAAGAGCCGTTGTTGGCTCGTCACAGATCAAGATATCTGGACGACAGGCAAGGGCAATCGCAATAACGATACGTTGGCGCATCCCTCCAGAATATTGGAAAGGATACTCTTCAAAACGTTTTTCAGCATCTGGGATTCCGACCTTGTTCATATAGTCGATTGCCATCTCTTTGGCTTCCTTGGCTGTTTTTCCTTGGTGTTTAACGATAACTTCAGTGATTTGGCTACCAATTGTATTGATTGGGTCCAAACTTGTCATAGGGTCTTGGAAGATGGTCGCAATTTTAGCACCACGAATCTTCTCCCATTCCTTGTTAGAAGTAAGAGCTGTCAAGTCTTGTCCACGATAGTCGATGCTTCCTTGGGCAATACGTCCATTGTCTTCTAACATCCCTGTAAAGGTTTTTGTTAAAACAGATTTACCAGAACCGGACTCACCTACCAAGGCAAGAACTTCTCCTTCAATCAAGTCTAGAGAAACTCCTCGGATAGCTGTCAGAACTTTGTCACGAACATCAAATTCCACGACAATATCGCGAGCAGTCAAAATTACATCTTTTCCTTTTATCATGTCTACTCCTATCTATGTGTACGTGGATCACTAGCATCCGCTAGGTTTTGACCAACAACGAAGAGAGAAAGAGACACCAAGATCAAGGTTGTCAATGGAATCCAGAACAAGTAAGCGTTGGTCGTAACGTTTTGTGAGTAATCTGAGATCAAGCGTCCCAGACTTGGCACTGTTACAGGCAATCCCAATCCAAAGAAGGAAAGGAAGGCTTCATAAGAGATGAAGCTTGGCAACATCAAGGTCATCGTAGAAACAATAACAGATACCAATTGTGGCATGATATTTTTAACGATGATTTTAAAGGTTGGTGTCCCAAGTGTTTGAGAAGCAAGGTTGTATTCCAAGTCACGGTAACGCATGATTTGGATACGAATCATATAAGCAATCCCAATCCAAGTTGTCACACTCATGGCAAAAATCAGATTCCAGAAACCAGCACCGATTGAGTAAGTCAAGACAATGACAATCAAGAGAGATGGAATGTTTGAAATAATGTTATAAACCTCCATCATGACACGGTCAACAGATTTTGAAATTCCCCAGATTCCACCAACAATAACCCCAATTACAAGGTTGATAAAAGTTGCAATGACAGAGATGAGGATAGAGTTACGCGCACCAAACCAAACCCCGTCAAACAAGGATTTACCATTACTATCTGTACCAAACCAATGTTCAGCATTGGGTTTGATAAAACGAGCAGAAAAGTCATTGACCTTACTTACATCGTTGAAGTCAAAGTTTGAGAACATTGGGTAAATAAAGCTCATCAAGATAATGGCAACCAAAATCCCCAACATAATGACTGTTGATTTTTTCTTTAGAAATTGTCTAAATACAGAACCCCAGTATGAATAGGCAGGAGCATCAATTGTTTCAGAGGCAAAATCGTCACGTTTTACGAACTGAAATTTTTCTTTTCCGATTGTTGACATTATTTGCCTCCTTTCTCTGTCAATTTAATACGTGGATCAAGCATGGTCATCCAGATATCTCCTACAAAGAGTGAGAAGATAGAAATACATGTAAAGATAAAGACGAGACCAACTACCATTGAGTTGTTTGATGCCTTAACAGAGTCAATCAACATTTTACCCATACCTGGGAAGGCGAAGACTGTTTCTGTCAATGTTGCACCACCAATAACTCCGATTACGGCACCAGGAATACCTGAAACCAAAGGAACCATGGCATTTTTAAAGATGTGTTTATTTGAAATTTCTTTTTCAGACAAACCTTTGGCACGAGCAAAACGTACAAAGTCCTGAGATTGCAAGTCGATCATGTAACGACGAATCCAGATAGCTGTACTTGGCGCACCCAACAAACCTAGAATGACTGCTGGTAAGACATAAGAACGCCAATCTCCAGCACCCAAAATAGGGAATGAGTCAGGCAGACCAATTGATGATCCAATCAAGCGGACGATATAAACCAAGGCAATCGTTGGAAGGGCAAGCAAGAAGGTTAGAGCACCTGTCGAGAAGCTGTCAATCCAAGTATTCTTGTGGCGAGCCATAGCAGATCCAAGTGGAATCGCAATCGCATACGAAATAATCAAACCAATCAAACCAGCAACCGCTGAGCTTGCGATCATTGAAGGATATTGATAATTGCTTTCTGTAGCCGTGTAAGGATCATCCTTACCATAGTTTGCCACCTCACGCGCGTCTGCTTGACTTGGAGATTTGTAGGTACGAGAGTAAATATCTACAGATGAAGTCTTTTTACCTGTAGGGAATTGAACTTCTGATGTCTTAGTTTGTCCCTGACCTTGTGTGATAACTTGAAGCACTGGTGTGTTTGCATAAGTTGGGTAAGAGTCACCCAAGTTGATGTTCACAAAGTTTTGGTGTACAAATGGGAATTGATTGTTGAAATACAAAAGGTATTTATGTTTTGTACCTGAACCAACCAATGACCAACCGATAGCAGGGTCATTTTCAAAACGAAGATAACGCTGCAAGTTTGGATTTTCAGGGTCTTGAATCTTGTTTGGATGATCAATATCAATCAAGTTGGAATAGAATTTGAAAACACGTTCAAAAATTGGAATTTCACGCGTAGCATAGAATTGACCACTTTCTGAGAACACACCGAGTGTCCAACCATTTCCTAGTTGGTTGATGTATTTTTCATAGATTGCCTTATTGGTATCATTGGCATCCACTGTTACAGATGAGTCCATCGTGCTCGCTCTTTCTTGCAACTCTTTGGTATCGTAGTACTCGATATAGCCCATCCGTTCATAAACGGTATTTTCATAATTGTCTCGTTTATCTGGCGTCGTTGCAATCTTGTTATAGTTGGTATCCTGCTTGAAAATCAATTTTCGAGGAACCATCGTATAAATAATTGTGTAGGTCAAGGTTGTCACCAAGAAAATAGACAACAATGAACGCAATACACGCATAAAAATATATTTCTTCATATCGTTTCCTTTTAAAATCCCAAAAGAACCTTCTCCTCATGGAGAGAAAGTTCTCTTGAGAGTTATTTATTTAACGTGATTAGCCAATTCTTTTTGAACTTTTTCGTTTGATTCTTTTTTCTCTTTGAGCCATTTCTCACGAGCTTGTTCATAGTCAGCTTTTGTTACAACCTTATCTTGTAACTGAATATACTTGAAGTATACATCTGATCCCTTATCTCCAGACTGGCTGTATGATGCTGTGAATGGTACAACACGAGAAATGAATGGTGCAGCACCACTTGATGACATAGCTGGCAAGAAGAGTGAGCTATCTGTCAACCAAGCTTGAGCAGCCGCGTATTTTTCATAACGAACATTCAAATCGCTTGTTTCTTTTGCAGCTTCATCAACTAACTTATCGTATTCCTTCAAACCAACTTGGGCAGCTGCTGCATTTGCTGGATCATCATAACCCATGTAAGTTTTTGTTTGTTCGCTGTTAGTTGTTTTCAAGATATCAAGGTAAGTTGATGGATCTTCATAGTCTGGGCTCCATCCAACTGCTCCTGAGAGATCCCAATCTTCTGCTGCAGCGTTTGCGGCATAGTATGTGATATTGTGCAACTCATCTTTAGAAATTTGTTGAATATCAATGACTACGTTTCCTTCACCAAGTACTGTTTCAACGGATTGTTTGAAGGATTGAATACGAGCAATAAGACCCTTATTTGTTTGGTCAACTGGAATATCCAAGTGGATAGGGAATTTCACACCTTCTGCTTCCAAAGCAGTCTTAGCTTTGGCAAATTCAGCTTTGGCTTTATCGGCGTTGAAGAGTCCATCTTGACCATCCGCAAAGTTAACATTCTTCCACTCATCACCGTAAGCAGCCATCTTTTCAGTTACCAAGTCACCGAAAGTTTTTTCACCTGCAGAGACAAAACCTGGTTTCACAAAGAGGTTACGAACTGCAAGAGGAGCACCTTCTTTACCATTAATTTGTGCTGAGTAAGAAGTACGCTCAAAGGCGAAGTTCAAAGCCTGACGGAAGTCCTTGTTAAGAAGGGCTTTCTTGGTAGAAGTCTTCTCTTCATCAGTTGTTTTAGAAGTGTATTTGTAACCTTGACGGTCAATATTCACACCCAAACCAGCAATACCAGGTCCTGATGGAGTGTAGTAGATATTGTCTTTGTATGTTTCTTCTACCTTAGAGTAGTTTGAACTTGTTGGGAAGAGACGAGCATAGCTATAGGCTCCACTTGTAAAGTTACGTTCAATTGACTCTTGGTCTGATCCATCATAGAAAGCAAGGGTTACTTTATCAATGTGAACATTATCTTTGTCCCAGTAATTTTCATTCTTAGCGAATTCAATAGAAGATTTAGCAGTCAAACCTTTCAGTAAGAACGGACCATTGTAAAGCAATGATGTAGGGTCAGTTGCTTTGGCAAAGTCAGCCCCTTTTGATTTTTCAAAATCTTCGTTCAATGGCCAGAAGATTGAGTAGGCTAGCTTAGAGTTCCAGTATGGTTCTGGTTTGTTCAAAGTGTATTCAAGGGTATAATCATCAACTGCTTTTACACCGACTGAAGCAAAATCTTTATTGTTTCCAGCTTTATAGTCAGCTAGACCTTTAACTGAATCTTCTGCTAGATAAAGTGCTTCAGACTTGTTATCAGTTGCGTGTTTCAAGCCATTTACAAAGTCTTTAGCTGTCACTTCAGCATACTCTTCGCCATCTGATGTCATCCATTTGACACCCTTACGAATCTTGTAGGTATAAGTCAAACCATCTTTTGAAACTGACCAGTCTTCTGCAACTGCAGGGACTAGGTTCCCATACTTGTCGTTTGTGAAAAGACCATCGATACCATTTGAAGTGGCAACCTTAGTACTTTGTTTCCCTGAAATGAGGTAATCCAAAGTTTCTGGGTCAGCTGAATAAATATAGCCATAATTTTTTGGCGCTGTAGAATCAGATGATTTTGAAGAACCACAAGCAGCTAAAACGCCAGTTGCTAATAGGGCAATTCCTGCTGCGACAAATACTCTACTTTTTTTCATATTGTTAACTCCTCTTTGAAAAATTTAGGCTTATTGGAAATTATAACATATATCTTTTAAAAAGTAAACGAATTTTCAGAATATTTAGGCGCATTTCCTCAAAAAACTTCTATTTGTCAAATTTCTACACTCTTTGTTTGCTATCTAGGTGATTAGATGGCAAGTTTACAGCCTGTGAAGACTGATTCCCAGACTTTCTCTCTTGATTTTTAAGCCTGTCATAAAAAGGGAAAGTTTCCTAAATTGGATTTTCGGTTAAGAAACTATTGACGTAGAATCATTTTCAAGGTATAATAATAAACGTTGAGGCGGTATAGCCAAGTGGTAAGGCACGGCTCTGCAAAAGCTTGATCGTCGGTTCAAATCCGTCTACCGCCTTATAGTAAATCAAAAGACTCCTCGTGAGTCTTTTTTCTTATAAATGGGAGCTTGAGCACCTGATGGTGACTCAAGCTCTTTTATTCTGTTTCTTCTTCATTTTCTACTTCAGTGATTTGAACTTTTACCTTAGTGACACGTCCGTTCTTCACCTTGTCGTTGGTCAGGACGACTTGCTTGTTTTGACTGACCAGTTGGTAACTGATTTTCTCAGTGGTTGGAATCGTTCCAACACCCGTCAAATAATAACCGGCGATGGTATCCACATCATCGCTTTCTAGTTCGACACCAAAGTAGTTATTGAAGTCGTTAAGATTCATGGTTCCCTGTGCAATATAGGTGTCCTCACCGATTTGATGGACTTCAATTTCTGCTCGGTCTGTTTCGTCGTCGATTTCTCCGACAATCTCCTCCAGCAGGTCCTCCAGTGTGACCAGACCAGCCATACCACCATATTCATCGAGCAAAATGGCCATCTGTCTCTGAGTATTTCGCAATTCTTTTAGCAAGTCATCCACAAAAATAGTTTCAGGGACAAAGAGTGGATCTTGTAAGATCCTCTTCCAGACAATATTGTCAAAACCATCCACAAAGGCCGCATTAAGAAGACTCTTGGTGTGAATAATCCCAATCACATTGTCCTTATCCCCATCATAAACTGGGATACGGGAAAAGTTTTGTTTTAAAATACTTTGGATAATGGTTTGACTATCATCCTGAATATCCACCATAAAGGCATCTGTCCGAGGAACCATGACTTCTCTTGCCATCAGTTCATCTAGAGAGAAAATCCCTTGTAACATCTCGATTTCGTCTGCATCCAAGGTTTCCTCACTCTTGGTCAACATGTACTCAATTTCATCTCGAGTCATTTTTTCATCCGCATCATCAAAGGTCATTGGTGTTAAACGACTCAAGAGATTGGTTGAAGCAGATAACAACCAGACAAAGGGACTGACAATCTTCCCAAGTCCAATAATTATCGGAACAGAGCGAATGGCTAAGGCATCTTTGAGATTGAGGGCAATCCGTTTAGGATAGAGCTCACCAAAAACAATAGAGATGTAGGTCAAGAATGCCAAAGAGAGGAAACTTGCAATGGCATAAGCTGTTTCTCCATTCCCCATCCAAGAGGCAATTACTTGTCCAAGTGTAGCTGCCAATTTTGCCCCTGACAAGATCGTGATCAAGGTGATACCGACTTGAATGGTTGATAAAAAGTGATTAGGGTTTTCAAGTACCTTTAGCAAACGGATATAGCGTTTATCGCCTTCTTCTGCTTTTTGCTCTACTCGGGCACGATTTAGTGACACCATAGCCATTTCTGTAGCTGAGAAAAAGGCATTTAAAAAGGTCAATACAACTAAAAGTACAAATTGCAGTAACAAATCCTGACTGCTCGGGTCTTCCATGGTCTTTCTCCTAAAATAGTATCTTGTGTTCCATTATATCATAAATCGGTCTAGGAATCACATTATTTTCTAATTTATACAATCGCTCCCTTATCAATGACGGACAAGGGAGCAATTTTTATTCCTTTTTTTCTAGTTTGTCACCGTGACCTGACCTGTTCGGTAATCGAGTTGGATACCCTTTTGAACATTTGGAATCAGGACGTTGAATTCCAATTCGCCATCCGAAGACTTGGCTTCAATTTGTGAAGCGGATGGAACCAAATCCTCATTTGTAGCATAGTGGAGAGTTACCCGATAACGGACTCTCTTATTCTGGTCTAAGGCTTTCCTAACCAGACTCTCATAGTAGTTCTGCCCTGTCGAATCTTCAGCTTGAGCCTGGTTGGCCCAAGCTGTCTGAACTGCAATGTTCTTGGGATTGCTGGTAGAGGCATCAAAACCATCCAAACCACCTATCAAGGCATAGCCCAGCAGGTGCCCCCTATCGACTGCATGTGTATAGGCTCCCTTTAGATTCTTGACCTGATGCCATCCTGGTGGCGTCCATGAGGTTGAGCCGTTGCCTGTTTCTTCACGATTTTTATACTGTCGAGTCGCTTTGGATAAGAGAGCATTGGCAACCGTTGGGACTGTATCTTTCCCGACTGGTTTTGTTTTATTATCCGCGTAGGGTTTGCTAGAAACCTTGGCATCTAGATTGGTTTTATTACCATTGACGACAAAGGCACCTGCCCCATTCCATTCTAGACCACCTTTTATTTGATTCTTGATCGACTCGGTTAAGACACTCTCTGCCAACTCCTGACTAGGAGCTTCTGAAGCTTGTCTTTTCTGGCTAACCTTAGTTTTAGGGGTGTTTGGCGCTGACTGCATCTGCTTGATGTAATAACTACCAGCAGATAATAGTAAGAATATGAGTAGCCCTATCAGAGCCTGTCTTGTTTTCTTGTCCATATCTCTCCTTATATCTCTAGAAAAAGACTGGTCTCCCAGCCTAATTTCCTGTAAATTTACTAATCAATTCTTGCCATTTCGCTGGAGACAAAATCGCCCATGGATCCTGTCCCTTTCCTAGAATCCCGTAGCCAATCATCAAGCCGATTCCTAAGGCAAGGAATCCCAGCAAGAGTACAATAAAAATCAACAGTAAGCGACGGAGTACATAACGTATATTTTTATTCTTCTTCATCATTTGCCTCAATCCGCTGAATCTTCGCTCCTAGCTGAGCTAACTTCTCATGGAAACGGTAGTAACCTCTGTCAAGGTGGACTAATTTACCAACAACTGTCTCCCCTTGCGCTACTAAACCTGTCAGAATCAAGGCCGCACTGGCACGAAGGTCTGTTGATAGAACCTCTGCTCCCTGCAAGACTTGTCCTCCTACGATACGGGCTGTATCACGGATAATCTCCGAACGCAAGCCCATCCGACGCATTTCCTCCAGATGTTGGAACCGATTCTCAAATACAGTTTCCACCATGGTGGATTCCCCTTTTGCGACAGTCATTAAGGCTGTAAATTGAGCCTGCATATCTGTCGGAAATCCTGGATGTGGCAAGGTTTTTACATGAACAGCTTTAAGATTTTCCAGTTGAGAACGGACACGAATGCCTTCCGACTCCTCCGTCACCTCTACTCCCATTTCAAGGAGTTTAGCAATCAAGGGGCGATTATGCTCCCAGACTGCATCTCGAATGAGGACATCACCACCAGTCATGGCTGCAGCCACCATAAAGGTTCCAGCTTCAATACGGTCCTGTACCACATTATGAGTTGTTCCATGGAGTTCCTCGACACCAGTTACTGTAATTGTTTCAGTACCAGCTCCCTTGACCTTGGCTCCCATTTCATTAAGAAGGATAGCAAGGTCAACAATTTCCGGCTCACGCGCAGCATTTTCAATGACAGTCACACCATCAGCTAACGTCGCTGCCATCATCAGGTTTTGTGTCGCGCCGACACTAGGGAAGTCCATATAGATATGAGCGCCATGCAAGCGTTCTGCCTTGGCTTCGATGTAACCAGCTGTCTGGCTAATCTTAGCTCCCATAGCTTCCAAGCCCTTAAGGTGGAGATCGATTGGACGACTCCCAATGGTGCAGCCACCTGGCATGGATACCTTGGCATGTCCTACACGAGCAAGGATTGGGCCCAAGACAACGATCGATGCACGCATCTTGCTGACATACTTGTAAGGAGCCTCCTCTGTGATGTCACCAGTCGCATCGACTTCGACAAGATGAGCTTCCTCATCAAAGTCAACCTTGGCATTCAGACCACGAACTACTTGATTCATGGTGAAAACATCTGACAAGATCGGGACGTTCTGCAAGACTGTCTTACCCTTGCTTGCTAGAATAGTCGCTGCCAACAAGGGCAAGACGGCATTCTTTGCTCCCTCAATGGTCACACTCCCGACCAGACGATTATCTCCGCCTTGAACCACAATTTTTTCCATAGTTGCTTCCTTTACTTTTGATTTTATAATAATCCTCTAAGTGCTTCTTGCCACAATTGATATAAACTGATAAAGAATGAACTCAAGATGTAGCCCATTACAATACTAAAAAAGCCTACCAACAAACGAACTTTTTTTGTGTTAATAGCAGTTACTTTTAAAACCTTTTCCCATCTCACAAGATCCTTTAAAAGGTAAAAACTCAAATAAATAAAGAGCATATGACTGCTTAGAGTGAATAATAATTGAACCATTTGACTATTATACCATCTTATCCGCTTGCGCGCTAGTTTTCGATTTTTCTACGAATTAGGGGTTGTTTTTAAGGTAATCAATCGCATCCTGCAAGGTTTTAACGGGCACGATTTTCATCTCTGTCTTGATGGCTTTGGCGGCGTCTAGGGCTGTTTCATAGTTGCTTTTCGCATTAGGATCTGCTTTTTTCGCTTCCTCGGTGACTGGATTGTCAGGAGCAAAAAAGACGTTGGCTCCCTGACGAGAGGCTGCAACTACTTTTTTGTCAATTCCACCAATATCGCCAACATTTCCGTCCCGATCAATGGTTCCCGTTCCCGCAACGATGCGGCCGTTACGAAGTCCTGGATCTGCTATCTGGGTGTAAATAGCGAGACTAAACATGAGACCAGCACTTGGCCCGCCGATACCAGCTGTTGAAAAGCGAATGGGAACGTCACTAGTCACTTCTGTACGGTCAATCAAACCAATCCCAATACCGTTTTTCCCGTTTTCTAGAGTGATAATTTTACCTTCTGCAGACTTGACTTTTCCGTCTTCCTCATAGGTTACCTTGACCGTATCCCCTAATTGTTGAGAATTGACATAGTCGACCAAGTCTTTTGAACTGTCAAATGTTTTGTCATTAACAGCCGTCACGGTGTCTGCTATGTTCAGAATGCCCTTAAAAGTTGAATTGTCCGTCACAGTTAAGACATAAACTCCCAGATACTTGAGTTCGATATCCTTTCCAGCCGTCTTCAATCCTTGATACTTGGCCATGTTTTGAGAAGTTTGCATGTAGAACTGATTGATCCGCATAAACTCTGCATCCGTAGAGCCACCCGTAGTCTCCTTGGCACTTCTAATATCCGTGAAAGGCGTTAACCAAGCATAGACAAGATGCGACAGAGTTGCGTGCCGAATACCGACTGTCACAAACTGGTAAGCTCCTGCTTCTGTGTCTTCTGATTCATTGACTTTCAAAACGCGACGAATATCTTCCGCTCCACCTGGAACTTCTATGTAGTATGGTAAAGGTACTACAAAGGCTAAAAAAGTCAATACTAGTGCTAGGATGACATATAAGGGCCATCTAGTTTTTTTCTTCATGTTCTAATTCCTCCACAACACTGTTTGGGACATATTGCTGAATCTCCTGACCAAACTTCAGGAGCTCTCTGATGGCTGACGAGCTGATATAGAGATGCTCTGGGCGACTATGTAGGTAGACCGTCTCAATCTCTGGAGCCAGTTGATGATTGTAGTAGTCAAAACTAGCCTCGTATTGCAAGTCTGTAGCATTCCGCAAGCCACGGACAAGGGTTTTGGCTCCCAGTCTTCTTGCAACATCAACAACTAATTGGTCATGAGAAGCCAGCACCTCTACATTATCTAAATGCGCCACCGCTTTTTCAACTGCTCGTTTGCGGTTTTCAACAGGGAGAAAGCCTTGTTTGTGGGGATTGTAGAATACCCCGACATAGAGCTTATCAAAGAGTTTGCTGGCTCGTTCAATGATGTCCAGATGTCCATTTGTCATCGGATCAAATGATCCTGTAAATAATCCAATTTTATCTGACATAGACTGTCACCTTACTAATCCCATATACTTTTTCCTTCCAGATGCCTAAACAGGCAATTTCTTCTGGTAGTTCTACAGACTTATCGGTTTCGCAGACAACCATGACCTCTTGGGAGAAAAGATTTCTTTCTGCCATTTTTTCGATATCTGCAACGATTTGTTCCTTGGCATAGGGAGGGTCTAAAAAGACCAGATCAAATGTCCCTCCGACTTGCTCTAGAGCACGGTCAGCTTCCATTTTTACGAGCTGAAATTTAGAAACTTCCTTGGTCATCTGGATATTTTCAACGATGATAGCTTGCGCCTTTCGATCCCGTTCCACTAAGACAGCATGGGACATCCCACGCGAGATTGCCTCAATGGATAAACCCCCACTGCCAGCATAGAGATCCAAGACACGACCACCCTCAAAATAGGGACCTATCATGTTAAAGATAGCTCCTCTCACCTTATCAGATGTCGGCCTAGTCGTCTTTCCTTCTAGCGTCTTGAGAGGACGCCCCCCATAGATTCCTGATACGATTTTCATACCGTTTATTATACCAAATTATGGGCAAAAAGAGAAAGAAAACCGAACCTTTCGGTTCGATTTCCTACAAGATATTTTCGTAAGTATCGCGGACTTCTTGCGGCCAAACACTGGTCTGAACCTCTCCGATGTGTTTCTTACGAAGAAGGAACATGGCCATCCGAGACTGTCCAATCCCCCCACCGATTGTCAATGGAAAAAGACCGTTGAGCAGTGCCTTATGCCATTCCAACTCCAGACGATCTTCGTCTCCTGTAAGAGCAACTTGGCGACGAAGGGTATCTTCATCTACCCGAATCCCCATTGAGGAAAGCTCAAAGGCACAGCCAAGAGATTCGTTCCAAACTAGAATATCCCCATTTAACCCTTTGTAGCCATTTTCAGACTCTGTTGTCCAGTCATCATAGTCAGGTGCGCGGCCGTCATGAGGTTTTCCGTCAGGCAATTCCCCACCAATACCAATCAAGAAAACTGCACCAAACTCTTTACAGATTGCATTTTCACGCTCTTTCGGTGTTAGGTCTGGATAGCGTTCTACCAACTCTTCTGTATGGATAAAGGTAATTTGTTTTGGCAAGATGGATTCGATATCATAGCGGGCTTCTACGGCTAGCTCTGTCAGACGAATAGCTTTGTAAATCTTTTCAACTGTTTCTTTAAGATAAGCGATATTGCGTTGACCATTTGGGATAACCTTCTCCCAGTCCCACTGGTCCACATAAACTGAGTGGGTCGCATCAAGCGAATCTTCGTCTGGACGAAGGGCCTTCATGTGAACAAACAGACCCTCACCTTCACCGAAACCAAAACGAGCCAAGGTGTGGCGTTTCCATTTGGCAAGTGAGTGAACGACTTCATAGGTTTCATCTGGAATCTGCAAAACCTTGACAGATACTGGATTTTCGACACCTGACAGGTTGTCCTGCATCCCATCCCCGACCTTGCTCAAGATAGGACCTTGAACTTCAACAACTTCTAACTTATCTTTCAAATACTGGGTAAAAGTGTTCTTCACAAAGGAAATCTCTTCTTGTTGATGAATAAAACTTTTCTTCATAAACGGCTCCTCAAAAATTAGTTAAAAGCATTATACACCTATTTCCAAGAAAAGAAAAGAGTAAATAAGAAAAAGTCAGTGCTCATTTGAACACTGACTCTGTCATTCATTAATCGTTTCGACCAAAGATACGTAAGATGCTAAGGAAGAGGTTGATAAAGTCTAGATAGATACTGAGAGCCATTGAAATGACCCAACCTGTCGCTACTTGCCCTCGTGACTGCTCATAAACATAGCGAATCTTTTGGTTGTCCCAAGCAATCAAACCTGAGAAAACCAAGACCATGGCAATACTAATCATGTAGTCAAAGAAACTATTGGCTAAAAATAGATTCACAACCATGGCAATGATGAGACCAACAAGCGCTGCCATCAAAGCTCGTCCCATTCCACTCAAATCTTTCTTGGTGAAAATTCCGATTGTCGCCATGACAAAGAAAAGAAGGGCACTGGATACAAAGGCTGATAAGACGGTCCCAGGTGTATAGAAAGCTACGACAAAACTCAGCGTAAAGCCATTTAAAACAGAATAAACTAAAAATACTGGGAGAGCTGCTGGGCTATTTTTGGCAGCCATGCTACTTGCAACAAAGACTAGAGCAAGTTCTGCAAAAGTTGCAATCATCAACCAGAGACGGCCATGCATTAAAAAGTAGACTAATTGGGACTGAAAGACTGTCAACATCAAAGCTGACACGAGAGCCGATAGACCAATCCCAAGTCCCACAAAAGCATAAACCTTAGCGTAAAATTGATTGAGACCTGAACGTTCTTGAATAATCGTTTGATTCATTCTGATTCTCCTTTTCCTATAAATATGTCTTGATTATAACAAAGATTTTATAAATTAGCTGAAATAAAACATCAAAATTCCTGCTGCAACTGCTACGTTGAGGCTTTCTGCTCGACCTTTCATGCCTATATGAACCAGCTGATCAGCACTCTCAGCCATGACAGAACTAATTCCTTGTCCTTCATTTCCCATGACTAAAACAAAGTTCTCTAGTGAAGAAAGCTCACGATAATCCTTTGAATCTCTTGATAATGTCGTTGCCAGAATAGGCAAATTGCTCTTCTTTGCCTCTTCTACAAAGGTGGCAAGAGGCAAACGATAGATGGGCAAGTGAAAATGACTTCCTTGCATGGAACGCAGGGTCTTGAGACTGTAGATATCTGCTGACTTGTCTGAAACAATGACTCCTGTAAAACCTGCAGCATCCGCCGTCCGAATCATGGTACCCACATTACCAGGATCTTGAACATCTTCTAAAAATAGAAACTTGCCCTGATGGAGATCGGGCAGACCCACTTCTTCTTTTTGGACGATTGCTACGATTCCCTGTGGTGTTTGAGAGTCTGCCAAATCCAGCAAAATCTCCTCTGAAACCCAGATAGTTTGAGAAAAAGCAGCTAGCTGATCTCGGTAACTTTCTAAGGCAAAAATCTTCTCAATCGTTACTCCAGCTTGAACAGCTTCTTCAAACAAGTGCCAGCCCTCAATCAAATAAGCAGATTTTCGATATTTTTTTTGATGTAATTTCTTGGCATTTTTTACCACAGAATTGGCTTTTGAGGTTATAATAGTCATAGAAACATTATAACACAATCAAAGGGGTTTAGTATGCAAAAGGTTAGAATGATTGCCCAAGGCAGGGTGCAGGGTGTTGGTTTTCGCTGGGGTGTTGTTACTCTAGCGCTTGAAATCGGTGGCATCACTGGTCGTGTCTGGAATAACGATGATGGAACTGTCGAAATCCTTGCTCAAGCAGATTCCTCTGCCACTATGGCAAAATTTATCCAAGAAATCCGAAAAGGTCCGACACCTTTTTCAAAAGTTACCTATCTAGATGTACAAATGAGCAACTTTTCATCCTATTCGGACTTCAAAGTCGCAAATTAGGTCTCCAGAACTATTGTATATTTTACAAAAAAACAGTAGAATAGAAAGGTATAATTTTTAAAGAAGGAATGAAAACATTGAAATCTATTAAACGTTTTGCCCTCTCTGCTGTGGGAGTGGCTATGCTACTCGTCTTGACAGGCTGTGTCCAAGTAGACAAAGCAACAGGTAAGCCAATTGGTCCCGTTTGGGATTTCTTGGGTGCTCCGATGGGAGAAGCTATCAAGTACTTCGCTACTGATAAAGGTCTAGGCTTCGGGGTCGCTATCATTATCGTAACCATTATCGTGCGCTTGATTATCTTGCCACTTGGTATCTACCAATCATGGAAGGCGACACTTCACTCTGAAAAGATGAACGCCCTCAAACACGTACTCGAACCACACCAAACACGTCTCAAAGAAGCAACAACTCAGGAAGAAAAACTTGAGGCTCAACAAGCTCTCTTTGCCGCTCAGAAAGAACACGGTATCAGCATGTTTGGTGGTGTAGGATGTTTCCCTATCCTCATTCAAATGCCTTTCTTCTCTGCTATCTACTTTGCAGCCCAACATACTGAAGGGGTTGCTCAAGCAAGCTACCTAGGAATTCCTCTAGGTTCACCAAGTATGCTCCTCGTAGCCTTTGCTGGTGTCCTCTACTACCTCCAATCAATTCTCTCACTTCATGGAGTAGAAGACGAGATGCAAAGAGAACAACTTAAGAAAATGATCTACATGAGCCCTCTCATGATTGTCGTCTTCTCCTTCTTCTCACCAGCCAGTGTGACGCTTTACTGGGTTGTCGGTGGTTTCATGATGATTCTCCAACAGTTCATCGTTAACTATGTTGTTCGTCCAAAACTTCGCAAAAAAGTTCGTGAAGAATTTGCCAAAAATCCACCAAAAGCAAGTTCATTTTCAACTGGAGGCGGACGCAAAGATGTCACTCCAAACCAAGCAACTGCGATCATGACCAATAAGAAACATAAAAAACGCAATGCTGGTAAACAACATTCTAGAAAATAAGAAAAAAGCTTAGCTGAAATGCTAGGCTTTTTATGCATTACAAAAGCCCGATGTCTCCATCAGGCTTCTTTTTTATCCATGAACACGTTTCATGTAGTCTTGGTAACTTTCTGTATCCATCAATTCCTTGGCATTCTTGACACGGTCTGCTGTGGGAGGTTTTACCCCTTCAAGCGAATAAGGAATCCCAAGTTCACGCCACTTGAATTCTCCCATCGTATGATAAGGTAGGATTTCAAACTTGTCAACGTTTTTGAGGGTTTTTACGAACTTCCCAAGTTCAATCAAATCTTCATCACGGTCTGTCAATCCTGGTACGAGAACGTGGCGAATCCAAACAGGCTTCCCGATATCTGATAGGTACTGGGCACAGGCCAAGATGTTTTTATTGGTTTGGCTTGTGACAATCTTGTGCTGTTCTTCGTTGATTTCCTTGATATCCAGGAGAACCAAGTCTGTCACCGCCATGAGTTTATTAAACTTTTCGAGATAACGTGGTTTATTACGGAACGGAAGGGCACAGGTATCCAAGGTACAGTGGATTCCTTTTTCCTTGGCCTTGGTAAAGAGGGCAATTAGGAAATCAATCTGTAAGAGGGCTTCTCCACCACTGACAGTGATTCCTCCCTTGTCTCCCCAGAAACCACGGTAGCGAAGGGCTTCTGTCAAGACATCGTCTACTGTCCGTTCGCGTGATTTATTGGTCTCCATAGCCCATGTATCGGGGTTATGACAATACTGGCAACGCATGTGACAGCCCTGCAAAAAGACAATAAAACGAATCCCAGGGCCATCTACCGCCCCAAAACTCTCTGTCGAATGCACCATTCCTGTCACTTGTCCATAGTCAATTGTTTCTTCAGACATATCGTCACCTTCCTTGAAACCGTTTTATAGTTTTATTATATCACGAGTAAGGTGAAAAACAAGGTTTTTTTGTCTATTTTTTAGAAAGCAATCTGTTTTTCACTTTCATTTTCAATTTCTTTTACTGATCCGATTCAAAATCAAAACCATACAAGGTTGCAAAATAGTCCTCAGGACGCTCTGCACGGCGGATTTGGCGGGCTTTTCCTTCTTCGGTATAGAGGATTTCTGCCGACCGTAGTTTGGCATTGTACTGGTAACCCATGGAGAATCCATGTGCACCTGTATCATGAATCACCAGTAAATCACCGATTTCTGTATGAGGTAGTTCGCGGTTCACTGCAAATTTATCATTGTTTTCACAGAGTGAACCGACCACATCTACCACCTCAACTGGTCCGTCTGGATGGGTCAGATTGCTGATATGGTGGTAGGCTCCATACATGGCTGGGCGCATGAGGTTGACTGCTGAGGCGTCCACGCCCAGATAGGTACGATAGGTTTTTTTCTTATGAGTGACTCTTGTGACGAGAGCTCCATGAGGTGCCAACATAAAACGGCCTAATTCTGTGAAAATCTTAACCTGACCAAGACCTGCTGGTGTAAGAACTTCTTCATAAACCTTACGCACCCCTTCACCAATCACAGCAATATCATTTGGCTCCTGGTCTGGGCGATAGTTGACACCAATACCGCCGGAAAGATTGATAAAGTCCAGTGAAATGCCCAACTTTTCCTTGATTTCAACGGCTAATTCAAAAAGCTGACGCGCCAACTCTGGGTAGTAGAGATGGGTGACGGTATTGGATGCTAGGAAAGAGTGAATCCCAAAAGTCTTGGCTCCTTTTTCCTTCAAGATGGCAAAGGCTTCAAAAAGCTGGTCCTTGGTCATCCCAAACTTAGCCTCCCCAGGATTGTCCATGATGTCGGTACCCAGTTCAAAAACACCTCCAGGATTGTAACGACAAGAGATAATTTCTGGAATACCTGCCGCTCGCTCTAGATGTTCAATGTCTTCAAAGGCATCCAAGTTAATGGTCGCACCTAACTCACGCGCATAGGCATATTCCTTGTCAGGCGTGTTGTTAGAAGAGAACATGATCTCAGAACCGGGGAAATCCAGTTTATGGCTCATCAAAAGTTCCACATAACTAGAACAGTCCACACCACAACCTTCCTCTTGGAGGATTTTCAAGATGGCTGGAGTTGGAGTAGCCTTAACTGCAAAATATTCTTTGAATCCCTTATTCCAGGAAAAGGCCTTGTTGACGGCTCTTGCTTTTTCACGAATCCCCTTCTCGTCATACAAGTGAAAGGGAGTCGGGAACTCTGCAACAATTGTTTCTAAATCTTCACGGCTGATAAATGGTGTTTTCATAAGCATCCTTCTATTCTGTTTGCAAAGAAAGGCTGGGACAATCGTTCCAACCTTTAGTTCTATCTCTTATTTGTCTTCGTCAAAGATATTTCCAATCTCAACATCGATGGATTGGTTCTTAACATCAATATTGGTTACTTTCAAGAGTGACTTGTAATCGAACTGCTTTTCACGTTCCTCTTGGGCATTGTCTGCAAAGACTGCGACACCAGCTAGTTCAGAATCGAACTCACGCAAAAGACTAATCATCCCGTTGACAGTTCCGCCGCCTTTCAAAAAGTCATCCACGATCAAAACACGACTGCCTGCCTTGAGACTGCGTTTTGAAAGGAACATTTTCTCAATGCGGTCACCGCTGGAACCTGAAACATAGTTGACGCTGACCGTTGAACCTTCGGTAATTTTCAAATCACGGCGCACAATGACAAATGGAACATTGAGGACATTGGCAACTGCATTTGCGAGTGGAACCCCTTTAGTTGCTACTGTCATAACAGCATCGATTTTTTGGTCCATAAAGCTCTTGGCAATGATGCGCCCAATATTTTTCAAAATGGCAGGCGTACTAAGCAGATCAGACAGATAGATGTAGCCACCTGGCAAGATACGGTCGCTTTCTGAAAGTTTGTCACGCAAGTCTGCGATCATTTCTTTGGCTTCATGACTCGAGATTGATGGTGTAAAGATAACACCACCACCTGCTCCAGTCACAGTCTGAATATGGCCGATTTCAATTTCTTCAAAGGCACGCTTGATAATCACGATATCCTCTGAGATAGAGGATTTAGCAGATTCGTACTTTTCTGCAAAGGTATTGAGACTTATTAGTTTGTATGGATTATTAATCAAATAGTTGGAAATGACAACCATCCGATCACTTCTTCTTAATTTCATTTTTATTTACCATTCCATTTAATTTTGATATTTTATCCATTATACCACATTCACATAAAAAAACGAACATTATTGCGTAAAAAATGCTCGTTTTTCTTAAATCATTAATCTAAATCTGGTTTATAGAAGGAACGATTGTCCATAGCAAAGATTTTATTGGTCATCTCTCCTTTGTCCACCAAAGCTAGAGCTGTTGACATCATCATCATGCTGGCATCTAGATTGTCAATCATATGGATAATCTCTGCTTCCATAATGCGTGGACGGACTGGACTTCCATACTCTAGCAAGCCATGATGACTGAGGATGACATGGCGCAGTAACACCACTTCTTCTCTAGTATCATCGATGCCTAGTTCCATGACTGTCTTAGTAATTTCACTATCAATGAGAGCAATATGTCCAAGGAGATTGCCTCGCACTGTGTACTCCGTCTGATCAGGACCACTGAGTTCTAAAACCTTAGCCAAGTCATGCAACATAATTCCCGCATAGAGGAGGCTCTTGTTGAGCTGAGGATAAATCTCACTAATGGCATCTGCCAAGCGCACCATGGTTGCTGTATGATAGGCCAAACCCGTCTCAAAGGCATGGTGGTTGGTCTTGGCAGCCGGATAGGAGTAGAATTCCTTATCATACTTGGTGTAGAGACTACGAACGATACGCTGCCAGACAGGATTTTCAATCTTGAAAATCATTTGCGACATGTAGTCACGGATTTCCTTGACATCAACTGGTGACTTGACCTTGAAGTCAGCTGGATCATTGGGTTCCCCAGGCTGAGGCAAGCGGAGAGTAATTTGATTGACTTGAGGAGTGTTGTTATAAACTTCTCGACGTCCCTGCATGTGGACGACTTTCCCTGCGGTAAAGGCCTCAACGTTATGAGGTTGGGCATCCCAGAGCTTCCCTTCAATCTCGCCGCTATCGTCTTGGAAGGTAAAGGCTAGGTAGTTTTTCCCAGCACGCGTCTGTCTTAGGTCAGCTGACTTAATCAGGTAAAAACCTTCAAACAGCTCATCTTTTTTCATGTGACTAATCTTCATATTCTTCCTCATCTTCTTGGAAATGGAGTAGATCAAGCGCAGGCTCACCTTCTGATAACTCAATGTGACGGAGCGTCCGCTCGATAGCTGTGGTACGACGGTTTAATAATTCATCAATATTGCCAGAGGCATGTTGGAGATGTTTTTGTGCCTTGACCAGAGTGCCACCAAACTTGCCAAACTCGGTCTTGACGCTGGCAAGAGTCTTGCTGATATGGTCGGCACTCTTTTGGATATTGAGAGTCTTGAAGCCAACTGATAGAGAGTTAAGCAGGGCTGATAGGGTACTTGGACCAGAAACAATAATCTGCTCCTCCCGTCTCAAATCATCAAAGAAGACCGGATTGCGAACAATCTCTGAGTAAAGTCCTTCTGTCGGAACAAACAAGACTCCAAAATTGGTCGTTCGAGGCGGCGCCAGATACTTGCTCTTGATATCCTTGGCAAAGCGCTTTACGCTAGCTAAAAGTGACTTGCGACAACGTTCGATTTCGTCCTTATCGCCTGCTTCATAGGCTTCTTCTAAGCGGTAATAATCTGCCAGTGGAAACTTGGAGTCAATTGGTAGATAGACGTATTCCTGGTCGCCTTGCCCAGGCAACTTGATGGCATACTCTACTCGTTCACTGGAGTTTTCAACAGTTGCATATTCTCGTTCGTACTGGGTAGGCGTCATGATATCTTCGATGATTTGCCCCAGTTGCAATTCACCCAGAATCCCTCGCGTCTTGGTCCCAGAGAGAACCTTGTTAAGAGCACCAACATCGCGGGCAACTGTCTGCATTTCTCCCAAACCTCGATTGACAGACTCCAGTTGCTTTGAAACTGTCTCGAAGGAAGCCTGCAAGCGCGTCTGCAAGGTCTTTTCCAATTTTTCCTCGACTGTCTGGCGCATTTGTTCTAAACGTTGCTCATTGGACTCCTGCAGAGCTTGGAGGCGTTGGTCGGTCTTGTCCCTAGTTTGCAAAAGATTATCTGTCATTTCTTGACGAACTTGAGTCAGGCCTTGGTGCAACTCCATTCGCACTTCCTGCAAGCGGTCACTGACAGCCACTTCCAAATCTTTTTGATCCAGCTGACTGGCTTGTCTGGCTTGTTCAAAGCGGTAATCCAGTTGATCTGAAAGATTGTCTGCCTGATCCTCCAAGCTCTTGGCTAGGTATTTGTCTTGCTTATCCTGCCTTTGCCAAATCAGAAAGAGTCCAGCTAGGTTGGCAATTAATAATAGTAGTAATACAGTCTCCATCCTACCTCCTGTCCTTGCTATGTAGCACGACTACATAGCCATCTGGGCAAGTTACCGAAACTTCCCTATCTATATATTCGTTAGAAGCGTACACTTTTTTAAAGAAAAAATTTTCCTCTGTCAACTCATACTTGGCACCAAGAATGGTCAGCTGGCTATCTCGAACTGGCATAAAAGCTAGATAATCGTAGTCCGAACGTGGTTCAAGTTGACTGGTCCCTTCTGGACAATAGGCAATCAAGTTTTGCCCATCCTCAATCGCTATCTGACGCATATAGGGTGCCAACTTGGGATTGCTAGGCAGAAAGACATTAGCCAGCATATGGTCAATACGACCACCCAAAGCCCCAAAAATAGTCACCTGAGCCTGAGGGTTTTGCTCAAAGATGGTAAAGAGAGCCAATTCCAGATCCGTATCATCCTTTTCTGGCTGGGCTTGAACAAAATGTTGGGAACGTTTTTGAATCAACTGACGTTCGTCTGCAGTCACCGAATCAAAATCCCCAACTGCTAGAGTGAGAGGCAGGGCTTCTTCCAAGACCCAGAGCGAGCCTCGATCCACACCAACAAAGCTATCAAAATTCGTCCGATAATGACCGCGATCTCCGCCTGCAAAAACGGCAACCCTAGTCCAATTGTTTTCTGAGAGTTTGCACTCGTTCATTGACATCTCCCTTAAAGACATAGGATCCTGCTACAAAAACGGTTGCTCCAGCTTCTTTGGCTTGAGCAATTGTCTGGTCATCGATTCCACCATCGACTTCAATCTCAAAGTTCAAACTTTTTTCCTCACGAAGGGCAACCAACTCACGAACCTTATCCATGGTTTCAGGTAGAAAGGCTTGCCCGCCGAAGCCAGGGTTAACCGTCATGACCAAGACTTGGTCAACTAGGTGAAGTACGTGTTTGATAGCTTCAACCGGCGTACCAGGGTTAATGACAACAGAAGGTTTGACACCTAGAGAGCGAATCTTTTGAAGCGCTCCATGAATATGAGGTGTTGCTTCTACATGGATGCTGATGATGTCCGCCCCTGCACGCGCAAAGTCTTCTAGATGATGCTCAGGATTAGCTACCATCAAGTGGCAGTCAAAGACCATCTTACTATGTGGACGAAGAGCTTCGACCACACCTGCACCAAAGCTGATTTGTGGCACAAAGTGACCATCCATGATATCGATATGGGCATATTCTGCACCAGTTGCTTCTAGGCGTTTGATTTCACGTTCAAAGTTGGCATAATCTGCTGCCAGAATTGACGGAGCAATCTTGTATTGAGACATAGGTTTCTCCTTATTTTGGAATTTTTTTGCTGACTTTTTTATAGGTTTCTCTGCGATTTTCAATTTCACTGAGGAATTGGAGGTAATTGTCAAAACGGAAGGTTGCAATGATTCCTTCTTCGACAGCCGGCTTAACCGCACAAGACGGCTCATGGGTATGGGTACAAGTACGGAATTTACAGTCTCGACTGACAGTGGCAATCTCTGGGAAAGCCTGATTGAGGTCTTCAGCCGTTGACACTTCATAATCCAGTGATGAAAAGCCTGGTGTGTCCGCGATTTTACCCCCATTGAGGTTGTAAAAACTAACAGCTCGAGTGGTATGACGACCGCGACCCAGACTGTCTGAGATTTCTCCTGTTTCAAGATTGAGATCAGGTGCGATTTTATTGAGAAGGGTTGATTTTCCAACACCTGTCTGCCCCATAAAGACCGTCACTTTCCCTGTCAACAAAGGCAGGAGTTCCTCCTTACTGGTCACAAAATCGTAACCAATGGCACCATAGGTTTGTTGGTAAAAACTTAATTCTTCGCTATCTTCCAGCAAATCCATTTTAGAAATATAAACGATGGGATGGATGCCCTTGTGTTCTAAAAGAACCAAGAAGCGATCCAGCAAATTGCTATTAAAGTCAGGCTCCTTAGCCGACATGATCACCACAGCTTGGTCAATATTGACAATGGGCGGACGGACCAGACTGTTTTTCCGTTCGTGAATTTTGAGGATATAGCCCTCCGAATTTTCCTCGGCAGAAAAGTCTACCCAGTCTCCGACATAAGGCGTGTGGCCTTTTTTGCGAAAATTCCCACGCGCACGTGTCTGATAGACTTGGCCATCACTCTCTACATAATAGAATCCTGCCAAGGCTTTAATGATTTGTCCCTGCATCTTAGAGTCCTTGTCCTTTAAGCGCATCTGCCAGACTGGCAAACTCTTCCAAGCTGAGAGCTTCCCCACGCACAGATGGAGACAAGCCTGCCTGATCCAGAGCCTTGGTTAATTTATCCTTGATTTCT
The DNA here is from genome assembly GCA_905221465.1 of bacterium. GTDB lineage: Bacteria > Bacillota > Bacilli > Lactobacillales > Streptococcaceae > Streptococcus. The sequence continues at coordinate 154,878 of CAJNDG010000003.1, forward strand.
TCGGTCTTCCCAAAGTAGCCTGTTAAATTGTTCCATAAGGTCTTGCGACGATGAGTGAAACTAGCCTTGGAAACCTTAAAGAAGAGCTGCTCATCTTTTACTGCTACAGCTGGTTCTGGACGGCGCACCATTTTTAAAATAGCTGAGTCCACGTTTGGTGCTGGTACAAAGACCGTACGAGGCACGATAAAGGCAACCTTGGCTGTCATGTAATATTGAACAGCAATCGACAAACTACCGTAAGCTTTGGTATTGGGCTGTGCTGAGATGCGATCCGCCACTTCTTTTTGCATCATGACGACAAACTCACTAAAAGGAATGCCACTCTCGATTAAATGCATGAGAATAGGCGTTGTGATATAGTAGGGCAAATTGGCAACTACCTTAATCGGCAATTCAGGATTTTTGAAATTCTGGATATGCTGCGCCAAGTCAACTTTGAGAATGTCCTCGTTGACTACTGTTACATTGTCAAAATCACGCAGGGTATCTGCTAAAATCGGTACCAAACGGTGGTCAATCTCAAAGGCCATAACCTCTGCCGCACACTCAGCCAAAAACTCCGTCAAAGCACCAATTCCTGGCCCAATTTCAATGACATTAACCTGATCGTCAATTTCAGCTGTATCCACGATTTTTTGAAGGATATTGGTATCCGTCAGGAAATTTTGCCCGAAGGACTTTTTAAAGGTAAAACCGTGACGCTCCAGCACTGCCTTGGTCACGCTATAATCTGCAATTCTCATTTATTCTCTTTTCTAATATAGTATGCTTCCGGAGTAGAATGATAGAGCAAAACAAATAAGGGTGTTCCATCAAATCCTTCCACCATCTCTTTTAGGAGTGCATCTGGATGAATGATTTCTCGTGTTTTGGTGAAATAAACTCCGTGTTCCCCGTTTCTATTACGAAGTTCCCAGGCAACATTATTCCCTTGGACAGAAGGTAGGTAACGTTCCAATTCTAGAAAATCAAAAAAATCTTTCACCGTCATGTCTTCCGGAACTTCAAATTCTACCTCATGAGGTAACACATCATCCCCAATACAGACAGAATCTCTATCAACTCGGATTTTCATTTTTCTCTCTCCTTATAAGTTTCTATTTGAACGCTATCAAAATAAATCTAAGTACCTCTATTGTAACACATTCTCCATGCATTTTGAGGTCTGCTCAACTATTATCATAAGATTTCATAACCTCTTCACTTCTGCCAAGGTCACTCCAAACAGAGTTAAATATCTGAAGTTCTTTCCACTCTTGAAGTAAGCATAAAATTTATTTTTCTAATTCTTTATAGATTGTCTCTTGAAAATGTCAGTTGTTCAAGTAAGGAATAGAGTTTTGCTTGCTCCTCTTCTTCGTAAGCAGATTTATTTGCTTTTACTTCCCTGCATTTCTCGTCATACAAAAAACCGTCATGCCCATCTTCTGTAGATAAGGCTGTGTAGACTTTGGCCATTTCTTCAGGACTAATTGAAAATCTTGACTTGATTTTATACAAATTTTTCATAAAAGTGCTGAGGTGATCATAGCGGCGCATATCAACTTTGACATTGGTCACACGGATTCCCTGAACCTTAATACCTTTCCAATGTTTCCGCATATAAAGCGACAGCATCAACAAGGCCAGTTTATTCTGATAATAGGTCTTGGCAGGACTATAATATTTTTGACCAGCTAAATTTTCAAAATCAAGCTTCATGAAGGGATAAAGCATCAGCCCTTGGGAAGAAATATTAATAATCCGACCACTTTTTGACTTTTCCAACAAACCCTTTAACAAGGTAGAAAGTAAAAAGGGAGCAACCACATTGGTCGCAAATTGCTTTTCTAACCCCTCCCTAGTCAGGATGGGCTTTTTGACTGACAAATCAAAGTCAGCTGCATTGTTAATCAGAACGTCTAAAGCGTCTTCTTTTTGAATATACTGTTCCACTGCTTTCTTGATACTCTCCAAATCAGATAAATCAGCCAAAATATAATCTACATGCGGATTTCCTGTTTGTTGACGGATTTTCTCACAGGCTTGCTCAGCAGCTTCTTTCCGTCTACAAAAGAGAGTTACCGACCAGCCCTTTTCAGCCAACTGTTTAGCAGACTGGTAGCCAATACCACTATTGCCACCCGTAATAATCACTTTTTTCATTTCTGACTCCGTTAGTCTGAATACTTAGCCATCACTTCTTCCACTTCTGCCAAGGTTACTCCAAACAACTCCAACCGCTTGAGGAGTTGCTTGCCGTTGGAATAGCCGATGCGGAGCTGTTCGCCTAGATACTCTCGGCGCCTACGGCTGTCTGCTCCCGCTAGGAAACCTAGGCGAATCAAGTCACCACGACTGATGTCAAACTCGTTCTCGTTTTCAAATTGCTCTGTCACCTGAGCCAGTGCTGTTTTTAGATCTTCGTAGCTGGCGTGTTCGATTCCCAGAGAACGTCCCTTGGACTTAGATTTGGGAACAGCCTCATCTCGCTTGAGAAAGGCATGCTGCACAGTTGGAATGGCCGTCATAATCATGCGACGAATGCGTTCCCCATTAAAATCTGGATCGGTAAAAACAATAACTCCATGCAAATCATGCAGGCGTTGAATTCGCTCTATATCTTGATTATTGATTGCCGATCCTCGTGTCTCATAGGTTTCCACGTCAAAGTAACGTTTGAGATTGGCCGTATCATCGCGACCTTCGACCACGATGACTTGGGAAATTTTTTCTTTCATCACTTGCTGTCCAATCCAAAAATACGCTCTGCATTTGCAGTCGTTACTGCGGCTAACTCCTCAGTCGTCATCCCACGCAAGTCGGCTATAAAGTTCACCACGTATCGTGTGTAGGCTGTTTTGTTTTCACGGCCACGTTTAGGAACAGGAGCCAGATAGGGCGCATCCGTTTCTACCAAAATCTTGTCTAAAGGAAGTTCCCTAGAAGCCTCTTGGATATCCGTCGCTTTCTTAAAGGTCACCACTCCTGAGAAAGAAATAGTCATACCAAGCTCAACAAACTTCTCCGCCCACTCGAGAGAGCCTGAAAATGAGTGCATAATACCGCCTCGAGGGCCGACACCCTCACTCTTGATAATCTCATAAGTGTCTTCTAGCGCATCACGGGTATGGACCACAAAAGGCAAGTTCAAATCCTTAGACAGCTGAATCTGACGACGAAAAACCTGCTCCTGCACTTCCTTAGGTGCTGTCATCCAATGGTAGTCCAGTCCAATCTCACCTAAAGCAACAACCTTGGGATGTTTTAGTTTTTCAAGCAAGTAAGCTTCGACTTCGTCTGTGTAAGTCCCTGCTTCCGTCGGATGCCAGCCAATAGTTGCGTAGAGTTGCTCATACTCATCTGTCAATTCTAGGGCTCGCTCAATGGTCGGTGTATCAAAACCAACAATATTCATCTGTGTCACACCCATCTCAGCAGCCAAGGCGATTTCTTCTGCCTCACGTCCTGCAAATTCTTCTACATTTAAATGTGTGTGCGTATCAAAAATCATCTCTTCTAACCTCATTTTCTTCCATCTATTATACCAAAAATAGCATTCCTCGGCTTGTAAAAATATTCTAATACCAATCATTCTCCCTTGACTGCCCTTTTTCAAAGCAGTATAATAACACTTATTGAAATTTTCATCAAAGGAAAAGAAAATGTTTAGAAAATTAAAATATACCTTTATCGGTCGACCACTCAAGTCTCTCACAGATGGTGAAGGGGGATTACTTGGAAAAATGCAGGCACTTGCAATGTTATCCAGTGATGCCCTGTCTTCTATTGCCTATGGACCTGAACAAGTCATTCTCGTTTTAGTCAGTCTCTCTCCTCTCGCTATTTGGTGGAGCCTCCCTATCGGTATTTTTGTCCTCTTACTGCTCGCTAGTTTGACCATTTCCTATCGTCAAATCATCCACGCCTATCCTCAAGGTGGTGGAGCTTATATGGTCACTCGGGAAAACCTCTCCCCTGAACTAGGCTTGATTGCAGGGGGCAGCCTCCTTGTTGACTATATGCTGACAGTAGCCGTATCCGTTGCGTCTGGAGCTGATGCTATTACAGCAGCCATCCCTGCCCTCCATCCCTACAATCTTCATATCTCTATTTTCCTAGTCTGTCTGCTCATGCTCTTGAATTTAAGAGGATTGAAAGAATCTGCCAGCTCTCTGATGATTCCCGTCTACCTCTTTATCTTCAGTACCGTCTTTCTCTTGCTTTATGGGTTCTTTCAACTATTTACAGGTTCCCTAAACTATCAGGCGACTTCAACCATTGGGCAAACCGTTCCGAGCCTTTCCATCGTTCTCCTATTAAGAGCCTTTACCAGTGGCTCTGCCTCTCTGACAGGGGTTGAGGCTATTTCAAATGCGGTACCATTTTTCAAAACTCCGAAAGAAAAGAATGCTGCTCAAACCTTGACCATCATGTCGCTGATTTTAGGATTTCTTTTTGCAGGCATTACCTTCCTAAACTACTGGATGGGCATCACTCCTCAAAATGGAGAAACCATCCTCTCGCAAATGGCCAAGGGCATTCTTGGTGATTCATTCTTTGGTCATGCTAGCTACTATCTCTTCCAGTTCTCAACAGCCTTAATTCTAGCTGTAGCTGCAAATACTGGCTTTTCAGCCTTCCCTATGTTGGCCTACAATATGGCTAAAAACAAGTACATGCCCCATCTCTTTATGGAAAAAGGGGATCGCCTTGGCTACTCCAACGGTATCTTAACTCTGGCTTTTGGAGCTATGATCCTTCTTCTCATTTTTAATGGGAATACTGAACGCTTGATTCCTCTTTATACTATCGGGGTCTTCGTTCCCTTTGCCCTTTCTCAGACTGGGATGATTCGTCATTGGAAAAAGGAAAAAGGAGCAAACTTCTTAAAACCTGCCTTTGCCAATATCCTTGGGGCCATCATTTGTTATGCTATTGTCCTCATTTTACTCCTCTTCAGACTGGGTGATATCTGGCCATTCTTCCCAATTATACTAGTTTTAACTTTCCTCTTTTTGTCCATTCACAGCCATTACCAAAAAGTGGCAAAACAGCTGCGACTCTACGAAGGAATTGAAAAACGTACCTACGATGGCAATCTGGTTCTTGTCCTAGTAGGAAATGTTACTCGAGTAAGTGTCGGAGCCATTAACTACGCTCAAAGTATCGGTGACGAAGTGTTGGCCATGCACATTTCTACTAAAGAAACGGCCGAAAAAGACCAAGAAATCCTTCAGGAATTTGCCGATTACTTCCCAAATATCACTCTGAAGAATATCAATACTAGCTACCGCGACATCATCACCCCTAGCGTTAAGTATGTCAAACGAATCGCCCAAGAAGCTAAGCAAAAAAACTACACCGTTACAGTTCTTGTACCACAGTTTATCCCTAACAAGCCTTGGCAAAATATCCTGCACAATCAAATGAGCCTCAAACTAAAATACGCTCTCAGATGGCACGAAGACGTCGTTGTCGCTAGCTACTCTTATCACTTAAAAGAATAAACAAAAACTCAAAATCAGTAACTTATATCTGGTTTTGAGTTTTTTTGTATGTGACCTTTTAAATGAGCTCTCCATGAGTTCTATTTGAAATGACCGATTTCGTGGACAATTCACCCTTTAAGATAAAAAGAAAAGCCAGTAGACTCGAGTTCCTACTGACTTCTTTGTTGAATTCGTTTGGATTATGCAGCCAAAACTTTGCGTCCTTTACGACGACGAGCTGCCAATACGCGACGACCGTTTTTAGTTGACATACGGTTACGGAATCCGTGTTTACGCGCACGACGAAGTTTACTTGGTTGATAAGTACGTTTCACGATGAATACCTCCTCATAGATTTTGTATTCGTTTAGCCGGCTATAAAGTGATCAGTTACTAAACATACTTTACTATTCTATCTGATTCTGACCTATTTGTCAATAGCTCTAAGGAAATGTTTCCTGCTTTTCCCTATGAAAGCCTTATCTACGATACTGACTCAAGAAACGTGTCATCTTTTCTTGGATTTGCGCCAATTCGTCCACACGAGGAAGGTAAACGATACGGAAATGGTCTGGTTCCTTCCAGTTAAAACCACGACCATGAACCAAGAGAACCTTTTCCTGCTTCAAGAAATCAAGAACGAACTGTTCATCATCATCTATGCGGTACATATTGCGGTCAATTTTAGGGAAGATATAAAGACCCGCCTTTGGCTTGACCGCAGACAAACCTGGGATATCTTGGATAGCATTGTAAATGAAGTTTCTTTGCTCGTAGATCCGTCCACCAGGAAGGAGCAATTCATCCACTGACTGGTGCCCACCTAGTGATGTTTGTACGACTTGCTGGGCCAAAACGTTAGAGCAAAGACGCATATTGGATAGCATATTGAGCCCTTCGATATAACCCTTGACATGGTGCTTAGGACCAGACAAGACCATCCATCCTACACGAAAACCAGCGATACGGTGAGATTTTGACAGACCATTCATGCTGACACAGAAAACATCTGGTGCCAAGCTCGCCACAGGCGTATGCACATGCCCATCCATCACCATGCGATCATAAATCTCATCCGCAAAGATGATCAAATCGTTTTGACGGGCAATCTCAATAATCTCCAACAAGAGTTCCTTAGGATAAAGGGCTCCAGTTGGGTTATTTGGATTGATAAGGACGATTGCCTTGGTATTGGAAGTAATTTTTGACTTAATATCGTCAATATCTGGGTACCATTCTGCAGCTTCATCACAGATATAGTGAACGGCATTTCCCCCAGCTAGGCTGACCGCGGCTGTCCAGAGAGGATAGTCTGGCATAGGCACCAAGACCTCATCGCCATTATCCAAAAGCCCTTGCATGGACATAACAATCAGCTCACTGACACCATTTCCAAGGTAGATATCATCAATGTCCACATTGGGAAATTTCTTCAGTTGGCAATACTGCATGATGGCCTTGCGGGCTGAGAAAATCCCTTTGGAGTCAGAATATCCCTCACTATCACGCGCATTCATAATCAAGTCATGAATGACCTCATCGGGCGCTGTAAAGCCAAATTCTGCTGGATTCCCTGTATTCAGACGTAAAATCTTTTCTCCGTTTGCTCGCATCCGCATGGCTTCTTCCAAAACAGGGCCACGGATATCATAGGCAACGTGCTCTAACTTACTAGACTTGTTATATTCTTTCATCTTGTTTCCTCAATTCATCGAGATAGTAACATTATACCACTAGAAAGGGATTGCGACAAGTTTCCTGAAATGAGCAAGTAAAGAAAAAACTCACAACGACTAGGTTCTCACTGTCTAAACAACTAGAATGCTGAAGTATTTTCTCACATACCAAAAGACAAACCTGGAAAGATCAGCGCTAAAAAGGAGTCATACAAAAGATTAAACATGAGAAAGAGCCCCCACGTGACCAAATAGTCCAAGCGACAACTTCTCTTTGCAATCACAAATAAAATGATGTGGTAGACTAGGTGAAAGAGAAGAAATCCAACAAAACCTGGATAGAGAACGGGCATGACTCTTTCCAGTTGCCAAAGCATCACTACTTCTCCTACAAGTGACGCAAGGATAATTCCATGATAAAGAAAACTTATTTTTTTAGAAGCTTGAACAGAATCTTTCATACTTTCTCATCCCCTTTACTGTGTTTCCCACTATCCCGTTTTCTTTTATTGTAACATAGCTCCACCAAATCGAATCTCCAATAATATTTATTGAAATATGATTTTTACTTTACTTCTTTAGTGAAAAGGGTTACAATAACAGTAAGAAAATTTCAGGAGGTTTCATTATGGCACAACGTTACCAAAATGTTATGGTCGCAATTGATGGTTCTAAAGAAGCAGACTTGGCTTTCGTCAAAGGTGTTTACACTGCTCTACGCAACGAATCCAAGCTCACCATTGCCCATGTTATCGACACACGCGCTCTTCAAAGCGTGTCTACCTTTGATGCTGAAGTTTACGAAGAACTCCAAGTCGACGCTGAAAGTCTGATGAAGGAGTACGAAAAGCGCGCAAGAGATGCTGGTGTGACCGATATTCACATCGTCATCGAAATGGGAAATCCAAAAACCCTCCTTGCCCGTACTATTCCAGACGCAGAAAATGTCGACCTGATTCTCGTTGGTGCAACAGGGCTCAATGCCTTTGAACGCCTCTTGGTTGGTTCTTCATCTGAGTACATTCTCCGCCATGCAAAAGTCGATTTACTGGTCGTGAGAGAAAGTGAAAAAACATTGTAATCATTAAAAAAGGGAGCCTTGAGCTCCTTTTTGTTTCTATTTTTTTCTTTCTTTATGTCGCTCATAAGCTTTAAACTGACGTTGTAGTTCCTGTCGGATGGCAGGTTCCGGAGCATATTTTTCTTCCCAGTCATCTGGCTTTAAAATCTTGTGTGTAACTGGGTCAAAATGAGCTTTCCCATCAGGGAAAACCTTCCCCATATTCGCTTCATGGACAATATCAAAAATGCGTTCTGGATCTACTCCCATCAATACAAAACTACCGTATGTGAAATACAATGTATCAATCAAAGCATCCACTTGACCGACCAGATTTTGCTTAGCAGGCGTCTTTTTCGCCACTTTCTCTGCCGCCTTATCAAGTGCCTCATGCATGCTTGCAAGGGAGTTTTGGAATTCTTCCTCCGAAGAACTTGCTGCGCGAACAAACTCTACTAATTCTTCAATTTTAAAATCTGCGCGGTGGGCTGCACCTTCAGCATCCCATGCCTGTGGCTCTTCTTGAGTTCGTTCATCCATCATGTGGTGGAAGGTTTTGACCTTATTGAAGTGATAGTCCCGACTGACAAATACCTTTTCAGCTGCTAAAACACCAAAATGTTCAAGCGCCTTGTGGATACCATCTTGTTGGTTACTTGTAGTGATGTGTTTGGCAACCTCTTTGACGCTGTTACTGCCATTTCCCATAGCCACAGACATGCCAACACCCGCCAACATTTCCAAGTCATTGTCTGAATCTCCGAAGGCCATGACTTGGTTGAGGTCGAAACCATATTCTTTCCCAATCAGGCGAATGCCTTCTAATTTTGAATTCCCTTGGTTGATAATATCTGCTGCGAAAGGATTGCTTCGAGTCAATTTCAAATCTTCAAAATCACTGGCAGCTTTCTCAGATTCTTCTGGAGTCATCAGCATCAACACTTGATAGATTGGCTCATTTATCAAACGAAGCAGGTCATCTTCCTTTTGAGGGACTGCCTTGCTAACCATTCGATTAAAGGAACGGCTAACGGTTCTTGTTAAGACAGTCGGGATAAAACGACTAACCAGCTGGGAAAAGGATCCAAGACCAAAGGACATAATTTTAGAGCCAACAACTGCATGCTCCGTTCCAAGAGCGATTTCTTTACGCTCCTTTTTAGCATAAGCAATCAGTTGACGCAGGCTTGACTTAGCGATTGGGCTTGCAAAGAGTACCTTTTCTTTATTAAAAATGTATTGGCCGTTGTAGGTCACTGCAAAATCCAAGTCTAAATCTTCCATCAATTCCTTGACAAAAAACGGCCCTCGTCCTGTCGCTACTCCAACAAGCACTCCTTGCTCTTTGACAATCTTAATCGCGTCCTTAGTGGATTTCAAAACACTCTTGCGATCGTTGACTAGCGTTCCATCGATATCAAAAAAAACAGCCTTGACTTCCATCCTATCCCATTCTCCCCTTTTGTGTTACAATGATTATACCACATTTCAGAAAGAGTGACTAAATCATGCCTAAGAAAATCCTTGTTTTACATACAGGTGGGACTATTTCCATGCAAGCAGACGCCACTGGTGCCGTTGTAACTAGTCAGGACAATCCCATGAACCATGTTTCCAATCCACTTGAAGGGATTGAGGTTCATGCCCTAGACTTTTTTAATCTGCCAAGCCCCCATATCAAACCCAAACACATGCTAGCCCTCTACCATAAGATTAGAGAGGAAGCAGACAACTACGATGGGGTTGTGATTACACATGGGACGGACACTTTGGAAGAAACAGCCTACTTTCTAGATACCATGAAAATCCCCAACATGCCCATCGTTCTAACAGGAGCTATGCGTAGTTCCAACGAACTTGGTAGCGATGGCGTTTATAACTATCTGAGCGCTTTACGAGTCGCCAGCGATGACAAGTCAGCTGACAAGGGTGTCCTGGTCGTCATGAACGATGAAATCCACGCAGCTAAGTACGTCACCAAAACCCATACCACCAACGTCGGGACCTTTCAAACTCCTACTCACGGGCCTCTCGGCCTCGTCATGAAGCAAGAAATCCTCTACTTCAAAACAGCCGAGCCGCGAGTCCGCTTTGATCTTGACCGCATACAAGGTCTGGTGCCTATCATCTCCGCTTATGCAGGTATGACTGATGAATTGATTGACATGCTGGATTTAGAGCACCTAGATGGGTTAGTCATTCAAGCTTTTGGAGCTGGAAATGTTCCCAAAGAAACAGCCCAAAAATTAGAAACTCTCCTCCAAAAAGGAATTCCAGTCGCCTTGGTTTCACGTTGCTTTAACGGGATTGCCGAGCCCGTCTACGCATACCAAGGGGGGGGAGTGCAGTTGCAAAAGTCTGGCGTTCTCTTTGTCAAAGAACTCAACGCCCAAAAAGCGCGCCTCAAATTATTAATTGCCCTTAATGCTGGACTAAAAGGACGAGCCTTAAAAGACTATATGGAAGGTTAAGCCCCTTCTCTAGAACGCAAAATCAGGAAATCTACGCGATTTCCTGATTTTTTTATTTACGTTTTCGTGTAGAACGACGTTCTGTCAAACCATGAGGTAGGAGAACTTCGCGCTCTTCCAATTCTTCCTTATGCATAATCTTAGTCAACATACGCATGCTGATAGCACCCAAATCATAAAGCGGTTGGGCAACTGTCGTCAAGTTTGGACGAGTGTATCGTGCAATTTGAGAGTCATCCGTCGTAATGATTTCAAACTCTTCTGGCACTGAAACACCATGATCTGATAAACCATTTAGCACACCTGCCGCCAATTCGTCACCAGTCACAACTGCAGCTGTAGCTTGTGATGAAATCAACCGTTCTGCCAAGGCATAACCATCGTTATAGCTATATTTTGATTCAAAGACTAAGCCCTCGCTATAAGGGACTCCTGCTTTTTTCAAAGCTTCCTTATAACCAATCAAACGAACCTTACCATTGATATCATCGACAAGTGGACCACTCACAAAGGCAATTTTCTCATTTTCTTTGAGAAGGTAGCTCACTGCGTCAATCGTGGCTTGTTTGTAGTCAATATTCACACTTGGAAGTTGGTGTTCTACATCCACTGTACCTGCAAGAACAACCGGCGTCCGTGAACGAGAGAATTCTGAACGAATCTTTTCAGTCAAGTGATAGCCCATAAAGATAATCCCATCGACTTGTTTTGAAAAGAGCGTATTGACCACTGAAACTTCCTTTTCATCATCCTCATCACTATTTGCTAGGACAATGTTATACTTGTACATTTCAGCAATGTCATCAATCCCCTTAGCAAGTGTTGAGAAATAACCATTGGTAATGTTAGGAATCACAACTCCGACTGTCGTTGTTTTCTTACTAGCCAAACCACGAGCGACCGCATTTGGACGATAGTCCAAGCGTTCAATCACTTCGAGGACTTTTTTTCGAGTGTTCTCTTTAACATTCTTGTTGCCATTAACGACACGGCTAACTGTTGCCATCGAAACTCCTGCTTCACGGGCAACGTCATAAATCGTTACTGTATCATCTGTGTTCATTCCGTTTCCTTTCTATATTGAAAATTTCGCTTTCACGCATCTGCTTACTCCATTTTATCACTTATTGTAAACACTTTCAAGTATTTTTTAGAGAAACTTTGAAAAAATTTCACAGTCTATTCTCATTTTGAAAAAACAAGCAGAATTCCTTGATTTTTCAGCTTTTTTACTGTATGATAAGAAAAATAAAAGGAGGAAGGAAACATGGCTTTTACAAATACACAGAGACGTTCCGCCAGTTTTGGTGTTGTGACCAGTCTACCCGACGATGTTATCGACTCTTTATGGTTCATTATCGATCATTTTTTGAAAAATGTCTTTGAATTAGAAGAAGAACTCGAATTTCAGCTTCTCAACAACGAGGGGGCCATTACCTTCCATTTCTCTAGTCAAAACCTTCCGACTAGCATCGATTTTGATTTCAATCATCCTTTCGATCCCCTTTACCCTCCTAGGGTCCTTGTTTTAGACATGAATGGTAAAGAAACTATCCTCCTTCCTGAAGAAAATGACCTATTTTAAAAAACTCTAGCTTCTCGGCGCAAACTGCTGAGGAACTAGAGTTTTCTTTTTCTAATAAATGGAGCGACTAACAACTAGACCATTGGGTTTTGTGTACTCTAAATCAAGGTAATCCTGGTAAGTCCCCGGTACAATGAAACCTTGGGGACTTAATATATCCGTCCCAGCTTTTCCCACAATAGAGTCTGCTAGCAGAACACAATTGGTACTGAGAACAAAGTAGGTCTTAAACTCAGATGAGCTGAATTTATAGAGGGTCGCATCCGCCTCCTCTTTCAGTTGGTAGGAGTAGGTATGCTTGACCTCTCCCTCTCTTCTTTTCATCAACTGCGAGCTTGGTTCCCAAGTAATTAACAAGTCTTCTATCTCCGCTAAACGCGCTTGGATAGCTGCTTTCTGTTGGTCCGTCAAACTCAGACCATAAGCAAACAAGGTCTTCTGACTTTCCCTCTTGCAGAGTTCGATGTATTTTTCCCGATTGGCCTTAAACAAAACACCATCTCCAACCATACCGAATAAACGCTCCGAGTGGGGATCATAGGAACCATAGGAAATAACTGTCCCTTGATAACAAATATCCACATGTCCCATAGCAAGGAAAAAGGAGGTTTCTGAGGTATGAACAAAAATTTCCAGATCAACTGTCTGGTCATTTTTTCTTTCTGAATGAACTTCCCCTTCTTGGCTTTCATGATTTGACAGCCACTCATTTAGTTTGCGCAAGGTACTGATAGGGATCAGCGCTGTCACAAAGATCGGCAGAGTCATTCGCATTCGTCGTTTCAGCTTGGGATTGTTTTCTATCTTTTCAAAAAAGAAACCGTCGCGGAGGCTACTGGCTCCTAGCATGAGCAAGTAAAACCCAAGCAAGAGCAATTCAAAATTCGCTGCATCGTGAAAAGGAGAGATGCTATAAAGACCGAATCCTATCATCCATACAGCATCGAAGAAATGATGGAGCCGAGGATGAATAGCATTTTTTCGATAGAGAGACCAGGTCACAAGACTAATGATGCCCGTAAACAGCTGGTAGCTCGCAATGATAAAAACCAGGAGATAGAGGGCAATGTCTTGCAAGATGATAGAGTCAAACACCAGAGCCGCAACCACCAGCTTGCCCAAGGTTACAAAGATGTTTTCCCGACGTTTTTTATCTTGAAACCAGCGAGTCAACAAGTGCCAAACTGCTGACAAGGAAAAGTAGCCCAGCAGCAACTGGTACCCCATTCGCGGAATGACTTGTCCAAAACGAATCAAGAGAAGCCCTAAAACAATAGCAAGCAGTCCCTCCCCAATACTCTTCCACTTACTATAGGTCTCGGAAAGCTTAGGCATTTCCTTGCTCCAACTGGTCAACCAAGTATCGAATTGGTTGCTTTAGGATCGGATGGATAAAATGGGGAGCTATTTCCACTAACGGCTCAAGAACAAAGAGGCGTTCTGCTATATAAGGATGAGGCAAGATGAGTTCGTCTGTGTAAATGATCTGGTCCTCTACAAAGAGTAGGTCCAAATCAATCAAACGAGGCCCCCAATGCACTTCTCTCACCCGTCCCATTTCTGACTCAATGGCTAATAATGTTTCTAACAAGACTGGTGCTGGTAGCCAGGTTTCTACTTCAATCACCTGATTGACAAAGCTATCCTGTTCCACACCTCCCCAAGGCTCTGTCGCCAAGACACTGGACTCTTTGAGAATATGGATACCTCGAGCTCGCAATTTGTCAATAGCTTGTTCCAAGTTTGCTTGCTTATCTCCCATATTACTTCCCAGAGCGATAAAGGCCCGTTGTTTGCGACGGCGAATGGTCACCGAGCAGGTATCCAATGGTAAATGCACTGGAGCCCACGGTTTTTTTAGTTTCAACTCAATCTCTTGGACAAGAGGATAAGTCTCAAAGGTACGTTCAACGAGTTTGTAAGCTACCGTTTCAATCAAATCCTCAGTGCTTTCCTGAAACCAAGTCGTCCACTGCTGACACAGTTCTCCGTAATGGACAGATGCTGTTAAATCCAATTCTGTCGCCGCCTTAGTCATATCATAGGATAAGCTTGCGGAAATAACAAACTTCTGCCCTAATTCCTTCTCACTAGGAAAAAGACCATGATAGGCAAAAATTTCCAAATTTTTAATCTGCAGTTGATCCATAACTAGTCCTTTCTAGAAAAATCCGCCCAAAGCGGATTCTTTTATAGTCAATGAAAATCAAAATGCAAACTAGGAAGCTAGCCGCAGGCTGCTCAAAACACCGTTTTGAGGTTGCAGATGGAAGCTGACGTGGTTTGAATTTGATTTTCGAAGAGTATTATAGTCCCATTAAACGATAAGCCTGGTCTCGGAGGTCCTTATCTGTTTCAAATAGACCACGAGCTACTGTCGTCAAGGTTGCAGTGCCTGGTTTTCTGACACCACGCATGCTCATACACATATGCTCCGCCTCAATGACAACAAAGGCTCCCTTAGCCCCCAGATAGTCCATCAAGGCATCGGCCACTTCAATATTCAACCGTTCTTGAATCTGTGGTTTTTTAGAATAAACTTCAACCGTACGGGCTAACTTGGACAGGCCTGCCACACGACCATCTGGAATGTAGGCAATGTGCGCTTTACCATAAAATGGCAAGAAGTGGTGCTCACACATGGTGTGGAAAAAAATATCCTTTTCTACTACCATATTATCATCAATAATCTCAAAGGATTTTGACAGGTGTTCCTCAGCAGTTTGGCCAAGACCTGAAAAAATCTCTTGGTACATACGGGCTACACGAGCAGGTGTTTCCTGCAAGCCCTCGCGGTTAGCGTCCTCACCAACAGCCTCAATAATCATTTTTACAGCCGTTTCAATCTTTTGTGTATCCATTCTCGTTCTTCCTCTCCATCAGATAGACTCTCACTTGGCTCAAGAAATACAAGGAACCTGTGACAATCCTAACTGTTTTTTTCTCTTCTTTTCTATCTGTCAATTTTCGCTCTAGAAAATCCTGCCAACTTTGGTAATTGAGATTTCTAGACTTGGCTGTCTCTTTCAGCACGCTTTCATCCGTCGCCCGACTATCGTCAAAATGTGTCAAGGTAAGCTCGGTATCTGGAATTTCCCCTAGCAAGTCCAGCATATCCTCCAAAGCCTTGGTTTTGATGCAGGTAAAGAGGATTTCCTTATGATAATCCGCAAAGCGTTCTTGCAAGGTTGCTAATAAAGCCTTGATAGAATGAGGATTGTGGGCCCCATCCAAAAGCAACAAGGGGTCGCTAGACACGACCTCCAAACGTCCTGGCCATCTGGTCTCTTTCAAAGCTTGAGCAACCAAGTCATTACTTGCTAATTCTCGTCCATCTTCTTGACAAAAAGTATCAAGTAAAGCTATGGCCATCCCCGCATTCTCTATCTGGTGCAAACCAAGCAGACCTGTTTGAAAGCGACCTTGTCTGACAGAACTAATATAGTCAAAGATTTCGCCTGTCACAACACTCTTTTGGTGACTGACCTGATAATCTTTCCCATAGGCAAGTCTAGGCGCATTTTTAGCTTCTGCAATATAGTCTATCACAGTCAAGGCTTCAGGAACAATATGACCTGTCACCAAGGGAATACCTTGTTTGATAATACCAGCCTTCTGCTCTGCTATAGCTTCCAAGGTGTCACCAAGTAGGGCTACATGATCCAGTCCAATGGTCGTAATACCTGTCAAAATTGGCTGACAAACATTGGTACTATCCAGAAGGCCACCCATACCGACTTCCATGATGGCCACATCTACTTGCTCTGAAGCAAAGTAATCATAAGCTAAAGCTGTGATAATCTCAAACTCGGTTGTTCCCTGCAAATTGTCAGCAGATTCCCCCTCAAGCAAAGACTGATAGTCTGCCATGAGGGCTTCTAGCCTAGCCTCGGGAATGGATCTCCCATTGATACTAATCTGATCTGTGTAATGAATGAGATAGGGCGAGCTGAACACCCCAACTCTCAGTCCTAATTTTTCCAGCATCTTTTTCAAAAAAGCAATGGTAGATCCCTTGCCATTGGTCCCTCCAATATGGATGACCTTAAGTTTGAGATGGGGATTGCCTCGCAGAGCTAGGAGTTCCACCATTCGTTCCAAACCGAAATGCGGTTGATCCGTCCGGTAGTGGGCAATCCACTGATTGTTTTCAATTTCGTTCATCTTACTTATATTGTTTTAAATCTAGATTTTCTGCATCATCTGCCAAACGAATGGCTGACGCAATTTCAACCGCCATCCTGTGACTGGCTACATCGTGCACGCGCACCACTTCCACACCCTGTCTCGCAGCGATACTGGTTACATGAGCCGAAGCTGTGTCTCGATTGCGGAAACCAAGTTCGGTCTCAGGATTAACTTCAAAGCCATTTTCCTCCAGAATATTAATGACAAACCGCTTACGCGAAACTCCAAGAAAGATTGGATAGCCTTTCTGATGCAGTTTATCCAGATCACGTAGAAGGAGTAGATTTTCTTTCTTAGTCAGACCAAAGCCAATTCCTGGATCCAGCAGAATGTTTTCTCTTGCTATCCCAGCTTGATCCGCTCTCGCTAGAGCTCGTTCAAAGAAAGCCTCCATCAAGTCTTCGATTGGCATTTTTTCAAAATCAGCTAACTCTTTCTCTGTAAAAGCTTGTCCAAAACCAAAATGAGGAAATATGAGTGAACTAGGGTGCTGAGGACGAACCATAACTGGATTAAACATGATAACCACTTTTGCTCCAGCCTTCGCAACCACATCCGCCATTTTCTCATCTCCCATGAGACCAGTGATATCATTGACCAAATTGGCACCAGCTTTCAAAGCAGTCTCTGCCACCTGACTTTTCCAAGTATCGATGGAAATGAGAACATCACTTTCCTCACGGATAGCTTTAATCACTGGAACAACACGCTGGATTTCCTCTTCTATCCCAACATAGCTACTGCCCGGCCGAGTTGCCGGCCGAGTTGATTCTCCACCGATATCTAGCATGCTCGCTCCTTCTGCTATCAATTTACGAGCCTGCTGGAGTGCCTGCTCAAGAGCAAAAAACTGACCACCATCTGAAAAGGAATCTGGCGTCACATTGATAATTCCACAAATGGCTGTTTTTTCGCGGTTGACTTTATTGGACATAACGGTTACTCCCTTAAGGTTCTCTACCATATTATCTCTCTATTTTACCATAAAAAGAAAAAAGATGGACACTTTAGTATTCATCTTTTCCAAGTAGGCCAATGGTTTAGAATGATAGACCTAGATTTCTACTAATCAATACCAATAAGGCCAACAAACAAAATGCAATACCATTGAGAATCATATGAAGCAAAATGGACATCTCTAAACGCTCAGTCTTATAGGCTGTCCAAGTCAAAACCGTTGACATTCCTCCATAAATAATCACAGAAGGTAGATTGGTTGGCATATGGAGCAAGGCAAAGACAATTGCACCAACAACAAAGCCAAGTTTTTCTTTTCCACGGAAGATCTTTTTTGGAATAATCCCACGACACAAAATTTCTTCACAAATCGGCGCAATCAAGACTAATAGGAAGAAAGTTGAAATCAAAGAACTATTCTGAACCAAACCATTCAGTATTGATTGGTTACTGGTTGTTACCTCATTTGTTAGTCGAAGCAGGAGTGAACCCAAGAGATTTGTCGCAAAAATCACCAGATAACTCAACACCAAGCGAGCCAAGTCTTTTGCCTTAAAAAAGGATAGATTAAAAGTAGCAAGTTGTGTTTTTCGTGCACCAATAATGAATACAATCAAAACGACTATGGATAAAGCACCTACTAAGAGCCCTGACTGTAAAATCGGAAACTGTTTGTTTGCTAAAAACAAAGAAAGTCCTATAGGAAATTGAGATAGAACAAAAGCTACCAAAAGGATGAGCACCCATTTCCCTCTGTTCAAAACCTCTTGCCAAATCGTCTTATCTTTCATGATGTACCTCCTTATAAGAAAAAGGGGAGACTCCCCTTTTTCTATTATACCATTTATAGCGCCATACTGATATAGTTAAGGATAAACAAGGCATCCAAAATCCAAATCATCACGTGCACATCCTTGGCTTGACCTTTGACAACTTTTGTCAAGGTATATGTCAAGAAACCAACAGCAATCCCTTGTGTGATAGAGTAGCTGAATCCCATAAAGATTGATGTGAAGAAGGCAGGAACCGCTTCAGCCATATCATCCCAAGGGATATTTTTCAAGTTAGAAAGCATCATGATTCCGACGATAATCAAAATTGGAGCTGTTGCAGCTGTAGGAACAATCGCTAGAAGTGGGCTAAAGAAGCTAGATAGAGCAAAACAGATCGCAACCACTAGGGCTGTCAAACCAGTACGTCCACCAGCACCAATACCTGCTGCTGACTCAATATAAGTTGTTACGTTTGAAGTACCTGCAATGGCACCTACCGAAGTTGCTACCAAATCAGAGTATAGAGCCTTGTCCAATTTAGCGGACTCATGGTTTTCTCCACTTGTCGCAACGATACCAACTTTTTCACCAGTACCGATAAGAGTACCGATTGTATCAAAAATATCCGTTAGTGAGAAGGCAAGAATAGCCATCAAGGTTTCTGGTAAACGTGAAGTGTTTGAAATCAAAGATCCTAAACCTTCTGAACCCAGAGCAGCACCAAATAAAGTTCCTAAATCATTAACCGCTGCTGAAAGATTGTTGCTAGCAAAGTCAATCCCTGATAATTTGACAACACCAACAGCAATGGCAAGCACAGTCGTTGTTAAAATAGAAAGAATGATTCCACCCTTGATGCCTTTAACAACAAAGAAAATGGTAATAGCCAAACCTGCAAGCGCCACCAATACGGCTGGAGTATTGAAGTCTACCAAGCCTGGAACGGCTGCTGAGTTTGCAGTAAGTGCAGCTTGAGCCTTGTCTGCTCCTTCACCTGCTACCGTATAAGTACCTGGATCGATTGAGAATTTCAAGAGACCAGCATTCTTAATCCCAACATAGGCAAGGAAAACACCAATACCAGCGGAAATAGCTGAACGAAGTGTTGTTGGAATAGATTCGATGATCATTTTACGAACATTTGTTAAGGTAATAATCAGTGAAATAATTCCACAAATGAAGACCATACCAAGAGCTTCTTTCCAAGTATAGCCCATCCCAAATACAACTGTAAAGGTGAAGAAGGCATTTAGTCCCATACCTGGTGCTTGTGCGTATGGCAAATTAGCATAGAAAGCCATCATCAAAGTACCGACTACAGAACCGATAATCGTTGCCAAGAACACACCTTGAACAGGCATACCCGTTTGGGAAAGCATTTGAGGGTTTACAAAGAGAATATAACTCATTGCAAAGAATGTTGTTAAACCAGCAAGCACCTCTGTACGGACATCTGTCCCATGCTCTTTTAGTTTAAATAGTTTGTCCATTTTTAATCTCCTTTTGTTTTTTACGAACAATATTAGTATTATATCATTTATCATTCACCTTTTCAATACATTTGTTTGATTTATTTAATAAATCAAAGCAACTGTAGTTTTTGTTCTTATCTGCTTTTCTTCTTT
This sequence comes from bacterium, assembly GCA_905221465.1. Lineage (GTDB taxonomy): Bacteria > Bacillota > Bacilli > Lactobacillales > Streptococcaceae > Streptococcus. Next base: position 174,687 of record CAJNDG010000003.1, read on the forward strand.
CTTTTTGATATAATAGTAGACATCTTATCTGGAAACGACTAGGAAGGTTTATATGACTAAAAAAATTATCGCAGTCGATTTGGACGGAACCCTGCTGAATAGTGAAAGCAAGCTCTCCGATTTCACCAAAGAGACGATCAAAAAAATTTCAGAAAAAGGACACCATGTTATCATCACGACGGGACGTCCGTATCGTATGGCAAAAGATTTCTACCGTGAGCTAGAATTGCATACTCCCATGATTAACTTTAACGGCTCCCTTACCCATCTACCAGGACAGGCTTGGGCGCATGAAAAGTGCTTAACCTTGGACAAAAAATACCTCCTAGACATGGTCAAGCGCACGGAAGACATCCAGGCTGATTTTATTGCAGGAGAATATCGAAAAAAATTCTATATCACGACTCCGAATGAGGAAATTGCAGACCCTAAACTATTTGGCGTAGAGAACTTCCGACCGGAAAATCAATTCAAGCCCGAACGAGTAACCAAAGACCCCAACTGCATCCTCTTGCAAACAAGAGCTGAGGATAAATACGCTCTAGCAGACGAGATGAATCGTTTTTATCAACACCAACTATCCATCAATACTTGGGGAGGCCCCCTCAACATCCTCGAGTGTACTCCCAAAGGGGTAAACAAGGCCTTTGCTCTAGAGTACTTGCTCAATGTGATGAATCGTGATAAAAAAGACTTAATCGCCTTTGGTGATGAGCATAATGACACTGAAATGTTGGCATTTGCAGGCAAGGGATATGCTATGAAAAACGCCAATCCTGCTCTTCTTCCATATGCAGACGAACAACTTCCTCTGACCAACGAAGAAGATGGAGTTGCCCACGCTTTACAAAATTTGTTCCTATAAAAGGAAAGATTGCAGGGGCGCAATCTTTCCTTTTTGTTTTCATTCTGTTTTCACAAAAGTAGTTCATTTTCTGTATTTTTATATTAAATTTTCTATTACAATTTTCACGCATCTTTCAAAAGGTATTGATATATTAATATTTTTAAGAAGTCATGCTATGAAAACTTTTTTGCTTTTGGGAAAAAATAGTTGCTTTTTAAATGAAAACGGTTTATACTTAATTAGGCTTAAAGTTTTCTTAAACACACAGTCAAACATTTTATAAGGAGGAATGACAATAATGAGTATCGGAATCATTATTGCGAGCCACGGCGAATTTGCTGCGGGTATTCATCAATCAGGATCTATGATCTTTGGTGAACAAGAAAAGGTTCAAGTTGTAACCTTTATGCCAAATGAAGGTCCAGATGACCTTTACGCTAAATTCAACAACGCTGTGGCTGCATTTGACGCAGAAGATGAGGTTCTAGTATTGGCTGACCTTTGGAGTGGATCTCCATTCAACCAAGCTAGCCGCGTGATGGGAGAAAATCCAGAACGTAAGTTTGCCATCATCACAGGACTGAACTTGCCGATGTTGATCCAAGCCTACACAGAGCGCCTTATGGACGCGAATGCAGGTGTGAACAAAGTCGCTGCGAATATCATTAAAGAAGCCAAAGATGGCATCAAGGCTCTTCCAGAAGAGCTTAACCCAGTTGAGGAAGTTGCAACTGCTGCAGCTGCTCCAGTTGCACAAGCTGCTATTCCAGAAGGAACAGTTATCGGTGACGGTAAACTGAAAATCAACCTTGCTCGTCTAGACACTCGTCTCCTTCACGGTCAGGTTGCCACTGCTTGGACTCCTGATTCAAAAGCAGACCGTATCATCGTTGCTTCAGACAACGTTGCTAACGACGACTTGCGTAAAGAATTGATCAAACAAGCAGCTCCTAACGGAGTAAAAGCCAACGTTGTCCCAATTCAAAAATTGATCGACGTTGCAAAAGACCCACGTTTCGGCGAAACTCATGCCCTTATCTTGTTTGAAACTCCACAAGATGCACTTCGTGCTATCGAAGGTGGCGTGCCAATCAAGACCCTTAACGTTGGTTCTATGGCTCACTCAACAGGTAAAACAATGATCAACAACGTTTTGTCTATGGACAAAGAAGACGTTGCAACCTTTGAAAAAATGCGTGACCTCGGTGTTGAATTTGATGTACGTAAAGTACCAAACGACACGAAAAAAGATTTGTTTGACTTGATTAAGAAAGCAAACGTTCAATAATGTTAATCTGTTTCGATCATTTTTGAAAACAGGATTAAATACTTTATTAAAACTAAATAGAAAAGGAATAAAACCATGTCAGATATTTCAATCATTTCTGCTATCTTGGTTGTAGTTGTTGCCTTCCTTGCAGGTCTTGAAGGTATCCTCGACCAATTCCAATTCCATCAACCAATCGTTGCATGTACCCTTATCGGACTTGCAACTGGTAACCTTGAAGCAGGTGTTATGCTTGGTGGATCTCTCCAAATGATCGCTCTTGGTTGGGCAAACATCGGAGCTGCCGTAGCTCCTGACGCTGCTCTTGCCTCTGTTGCTGCAGCGATCATCTTGATCAAAGGTGGTAACTTTACTACTGAAGGTATCGCCGTTGCTACGGCAACAGCTATCCCTCTTGCCGTAGCTGGACTTTTCTTGACTATGATTGTTCGTACAATCTCAGTTGCCTTGGTTCACACTGCTGACGCTGCTGCTAAAGAAGGAAATATTGCGGCTGTTGAACGTGCTCACTTTGTTGCACTTCTTCTTCAAGGTCTTCGTATTGCAATCCCTGCTGCCTTCCTTATCGCTATCCCTGCTTCTGCCGTTCAAGATGCTCTCAAATTGATGCCAGACTGGTTGAACGGTGGTATGGCTGTCGGTGGTGCTATGGTCGTTGCCGTTGGTTACGCTATGGTTATCAACATGATGGCAACTCGTGAAGTATGGCCATTCTTCGCTATCGGTTTTGCACTTGCTGCGATTTCTCAATTGACTTTGATTGCCCTTGGTGTCATCGGTGTTGCCCTTGCCTTCATCTACCTTAACCTTACAAAACAAGGTGGAAACGGTGGCGGCGGAGCTGCGACTTCTAACGACCCAATCGGTGATATCCTAGAAGACTACTAGAAAGGGGAACAATCATGGCTGAAAAAATTCAATTATCAAAATCAGATCGTCAAAAAGTTTGGTGGCGTTCACAATTCCTTCAAGGTTCTTGGAACTATGAACGTATGCAAAACTTGGGTTGGGCTTACTCATTGATCCCAGCTATCAAAAAATTGTACACTAAAAAAGAAGACCAAGCGGCTGCTCTTGAACGTCACCTTGAGTTCTTCAACACTCACCCATACGTAGCTGCTCCAATCATGGGGGTTACTCTTGCACTTGAAGAAGAGCGCGCTAACGGTGTTGAAATCGACGACGCGGCTATCCAAGGGGTTAAGATTGGTATGATGGGACCTCTTGCTGGTATCGGTGACCCAGTATTCTGGTTTACAGTTCGTCCTATCCTTGGAGCCCTTGGTGCATCACTTGCTGCATCTGGTAACATTGTTGGTCCCCTTCTCTTCTTCTTTGGATGGAATGCTATCCGTATGGCCTTCCTATGGTATACACAAGAGTTCGGTTACAAAGCTGGATCTGAAATCACTAAAGACATGTCTGGTGGTATCTTGAAAGACATCACCAAAGGAGCATCTATCCTTGGTATGTTCATCCTTGCCGTTCTTGTACAACGTTGGGTATCTATCAACTTTACTGTTAACCTTCCAGGTAAACAACTGGCAGAAGGTGCTTATATCAACTTCCCAGAAGGCGCTGTAACAGGTGGAGAATTGAAGGGAATCCTTGGTCAAGCACTCAGCGGATTGAGCTTGGATAGTGTTCAACCACAAACTCTTCAAGGTCAGTTGAACTCATTGATTCCAGGATTGATGGGACTTCTCCTTACTTTCCTTTGCATGTGGTTGCTTAAGAAAAAAGTATCACCAATCGCAATCATCCTTGCTCTCTTTGCAGTAGGTATTGCAGCTCGTTTCTTCGGTATCATGTAAACCATCGAGAATATAAATAAAAAAGAATCAGGTAATAAACCTGATTCTTTTTGTGTATCAACTTTTTCTTCTAGTCAGATAATGCAAGCCTCCAATCACCACTGCTAGGATGGCTACATAGACAACTTGGCTGGTTTCTAAAGGCACATACGCTCCTTGCAGGATAAAGGTATTGACAAGCACTCCAACAAGGGCTGCAAGGCTCAAAAGTATGAGCAAGACTAGTTTGTATCGATTAAATGGCAGGCTGACCTTGGCAACCAGACACAGACCATTGATCAGGGCAAGGAGGAAGCAAATAAATTTGACCTGACCTGGGACAGTGATAAAGAAGTTGGTCAGGAGAACACTAGCGACTAGAATGCCACCACCAATCGCCGCGTTGGTTAGGATATCTCTCATAAAGTGAGTGCTAACCTTTTCTTTATTGGACTCAAAAGTTAGGAAGAAAGATGGGATCCCAATCGTAATAGCTGAAATGATTGTAAACTGAATGGGGATAAAGGCGAATTCCAAACCAAATACTACACTCAAAATCGCAAAAACGATGGAGAAGAAGGTCTTTGTTAGAAAGAGAGAGGCTACCTTTTGGATGTTATTGATGACCCGGCGACCTTCCATCAAGATATCATAAAATACCGCAAAATCATCGGTCAAAAAAACAATATTGGATACACTTTTGGCTGCGCTAGTAGCACCATTCATAGCAAAACTGATATCTGCTTTCTTGAGAGCCAGAACATCATTGACCCCGTCACCACTCATGGCAACTGTTTTACCAGCATTTTGCAAAATAGATACCATCTTTTGCTTCTGTTCAGGTGTCACCCTACCAAATACTTCGTGTTCCAAGACCACTCTTTCAAAATCTTGTTCACTCACCTTGGTCATATCAATCGCACGGGCTTCTTCCTTAAAACCTGCCTTACGAGCCACCCCATATACAGCCACATGATTATCACCACTGATAATCTTCACTTCAACACCTTGAGATTCGAAATAGTCAAAGGTTTCCTTGGTATTGTCCTTAATCTCATCTGACAAAACGACGTGCCCTAATAGTTCCATTTCGGATGGGCTTGTAATGTGGTCCTTACTATGGGCAAGTGTCAAGATTCGAAAACCTTGCTGTTTTAGATTTTCATAGTAGGCATCCATCGGCTGGGTAAAGCCTAAAAACTCATAGGCTCCGAAGAAATAGGTCCCACTGTCTTTTACTTGGACAAAGGAATACTTGTTTTTACTTGAAAAGGCACCGACTTCTTGAACTTCCCACTTTTTCTCACAGGTTAAGTAAGTCTTCAGAGCTCGGGAAGTTGCATTTTCATCTTCGAAATAAGCCAAATAAGAAGACAGTTTCTCTGCTACATTAGCATCCATTTCTTGGACCTTCATATTCCCCGTCGTGATGGTTCCAGTCTTATCAAAACAAAGAACATCTACTCGCGCCAAGGTCTCTACACAGTATAGCTCCTGCACTAGAACCTTCTTTTTAGCCAACTTCATGGCTGCTACCGCTAGGGAGACGCTAACCAAGAGAATCAAACCCTCTGGAATCATGCCGACCAAGGCACCTGAACTTCCCAAGACAATTTCAACATAAGACCGTCCTAGACTAAAACCTCTGACATAAAGCAGAATCGCAACTGGCACTAGCAAGATAGAGACGATTTTTAAAATCTTATCCATATAATCGCGCAGTTGAGAAGGGTATTTTTTGAATTCCTTGCTGGATTTTGCAAGTTTGTTGATATAACTATCGGGTCCGACCGCCGTCGCCGTGACCAGACACGTACCGCTGACAACATTGCTTCCGCTCATCAGCTTGTCACCAACTGTTTTAAAGACCGAATCACTCTCACCAGTCAGCAAGGACTCATCAACTTCAATATTCCCTTCAAGCACTTCTGCATCTACAGGCACCTGATCTCCCAGATTGAGATGCAGATACTCACCCAGAATGATGTCCTCTGGATCAATTTCGATTATTTGACCATCTCGATTGACTCTGTACTTACTTTTACCAAGCAAACTCAGCTTTTCTAAGGCATTTTTTGAACGCACTTCTTGGAAAATCCCAATAGCTGTATTGATAGCAATCACACCTAAAAAGAGCATATTTTCAAATCGCAAGGTTGTGGCTACCAGAACTGCCAGAGCCAAGTTCATGGCATTAAAGAAGGTAAAAATATTTGAAACGACAATTTCCTTGGTTGTTTTATAGGGTTTAATGTCGCTGATATTTCGTTGACGATCCTTGATGTCTTGACTGCTTAAATACTTCATTTCTACTCCGATATCCTTTTGTACTACTATAGTAACACATATCTTTTTCTCTGTCACTTAAAGACTCAAAATAAGGAGAACTCACTTGGCAAGCATCATCTATCGCCACTTTAAGAAGGACTTAAAAAAGAAGCTAGGATTTCCCTAACCTCTTTTCTTTATGCTTTATTCTGCCAAGGCTCCCATTGGATCCCATGGTGCAAGTACGATTGGTTCTGCTTCATAAGCAGCTTGTTCTTCTGCTGTCAGCAATTCCTTACGGACAACGATTTGATAGGTGTATTCATCCATCCAAGCGTCTGAGGCGACGAAGTAACCATCTGTACCGACCTTGTCTCCCCATGAGTTTTCAACCTTCCACTTAGTTGACTTGCCATTTTCATCCAAATCAACACCTGTCAAGACCATGGCGTGGGTCATCAAGCTTTCGCTGTAGTCCAGACGTCCAGCCTTGTCTTGAGTGAGTTGAATGTCCATGCTTGATTCAAAGTCATAAACATCTGTCGCAAGGATTCCGGCTTTGCGGTTGCTGAGCTGGCCGACATCTGAACCAAACCAAACAGTTTCTCCTGTCTGCATTTGGGCAATCGCCAATTCTTTCAAGCGCTCCATTGGAACGTTGATGTAGCGAACTGCACGGCTACCAACGACATTCCCCAACATCTCAACTGTATAAGATTTGCCGTAAGGCTTGTCAGCAGTCGGAGCATTGATAACCGAAACATAATCTTCTAGAGGAAGATTGACATATTTCTTGTAAAACTCTTGTGGTGTGATACCCTTTTCGCTTTGGTAGTTATCATCCTTATCACGATAAGCAAAGTCAAACTGACGTGGTGGAAGCCCCAATGACATAGCAAGGAAGTTAAAGATTTCTTGCAAGAGGTCTTCTTTCTTGGCCTGAACAGTCGCTTGGTCCGCACCAGAAGCAAGCAAGTCACGCAAGATTTGAGCATCTTGGCGAAGTAATTTGTTGAGGATGGCATTGAGCTCACGGCTGTTGCTAGAAGAAACTGACTCAGGGTAAACTGACTTAGGAACGACACCGTATTTCTCAAAGAGGGCAACAACCATATCCCATTGACCACCGTCTTGTTGAGGGGTTTGGAGTAGGAAGCTAACCTTGCGGCTCGTCAATTCTTGGTCTGCAGTCGCAATGACTTGCTCCAAGAACCAGTTGGATTTCTCGTACTTGTCCCAGAAGAAAGTGTGGGCTTGTGACAACTCAAAGTTTTCCAGTTTGTATTGAGAGATGAGTTTGTGGCGGAAGGTGTTGAGAGCTGCAAACATCCAGCAACGACCAGACGCTTTCTGGTTAGTAACCTTGTCCTTGGTCAAATCAAGCGAGAAAACAGGTGTATTGTCTACATGGCTTTGGCGACGTTCTAGGGCTGCAAAAATTCCGTTATGGCTGGCAGCATTTTCAATCGCTTGGTATTTGACATTTGCTTCATAGTTGGCAAATAGTCTATCTGTAAATGATTCTTGAATCGCGTTCATAGATTCCTCCTTTTATTCTACTGTCTATTATAACTCTTTTCACAAAGGAAGCAACTGAAAAACGAAAAAGGTAAGGACATTCTCCTCACCTTTTCTAACATAATCCAAACTAAGCAATACTAGAAAGGAGATTCTCTAATTCCTCCTTGGTCAGGCGGCGCCATTCACCTCGTTCTAAGTTCTCATCCAAGGCTAAAGTTCCCATAGTCACACGTTGTAGGTCCACCACTTCCTTGCCACAGTAGGCCACCATACGCTTGACCTGATGGAACTTCCCTTCAGCAATGGTCACACGAACCAGACTTTGATTCTTTACTGAATCTAACGACACAATCTCCAGCTTAGCTGGCTGGCAGGTAAAGTCCTTGAGCGGAATGCCCTTGGCAAATGTCTCCACATCTTCTTGGGTCATAATACCTTTGACTTGAGCCAGATAGGTTTTATCCACATGACGTTTTGGTGAAAGAAGAGCATGGGCAAGCTGGCCGTCATTGGTCAAAAGCAGGAGGCCATGCGTGTCAATATCCAAGCGCCCTACTGGAAAAACTTCCTTGGTCCGAGCAATATCATCCAACAAGTCCAACACTGTTCTGTGTTTAGAATCCTCAGTCGCTGAAATGACTCCTTGGGGCTTGTTCATCATGTAGTAGACAAACTCCTCGTACTCTAGCACTTGACCATCAAAGCGAATTTCGTCTTTTTCTTCATTTATTTGCAATTTTGCTGATTTTTCTTTCTTGCCATTGACCGTCACGCGTCCAGCCTTGAGCAAGTTTTTGACCTCCGTCCGACTTCCCACAGCGCATGCAACTAAAAATTTATCTAATCTCATAAAACTATTATATCATACTCAAAAGGAGGCTGGTACAATGACCAACCTCCTTTTCTTTTCATACTCTTCAAAAATCTCTTCAAACCGTGTCAACGTCCATCTGCAACCTCAAAACAGTGTTTTGAGCTGACTTCGTCAGTTCTATACACAACCTCAAAGCAGTGCTTTGAGCAGCCTGCGGCTAGTTTCCTAGTTTGCTCTTTGATCTTCATTGAGTATCGGATTTAAGAAATTAACTTCCTCGTCTCCAGAAAATAGCTAAGACAATCATAGCTCCTAAAATAGCTGGGATAATGGCCGTTCCAGCTATAATTGGACCCCAAGTTCCAAAGAGCAAGTGGCCCAAAAAGGCACCAATCCAGCCGAGAAACATTTTTCCAAAGCATCCCATGCTCTCTCCGCGATTGGTCAAAGCACCTGCCAAGAGTCCCACTAGGAGACCAACAAACATACTTCCAAGCATAGCTTCTCCTTAAATTGCCCAGTCTCCATTGCGGAAGAGTGGTACACGTGTTCCATCCTCACGGATACCATCGATATCCATTTGACTCGAACCAATCATAAAGTCCACGTGAACATCTGAACGGTTCAGTCCTGCAGCTTCAAGCTCTTCTTCGCTCATCTCTGCCCCACCAACAACGCTAGTCGCATAGGCTGCACCGATAGCCAAGTGGTTTGAAGCATTCTCATCGAAAAGGGTGTTGAAGAAAGTAATACCTGACTGAGAAATTGGACTTGGATCTGGTACCAAGGCACATTCACCCAAGGCACGCGCACCCGCATTTTCAAAGACAAGGTCTTTCATGACCTGATCACCCTTTTCAGCAGTAATGTCTACGATTTGACCATCCTTGAAGGTTACTTTAATCCCTTCGATGATATTTCCGTTATAGCTAAGTGGTTTTGTAGAGGTTACATAGCCATCTGCACGACGGAAGTCAGGAGCCGTAAAGACTTCTTCTGTCGGCATATTTGGCAAGAATTCTTCTCCCTGTGCATTGATAGCGCCAGCTGATTCCCAAACGTGATTCTTAGGCAAGCCAAGAGTCAAATCTGTCCCTGGCGCTGTGTAGTGAAGGTCTGAGAATTGTTCTTTATTGAGCATTTCTGCCTTGCTCTTGAGGATGGCTGCATGTTCTTCCCAAGCCTTAACTGGATCTTCTTCGTAGACACGGCAAGTTTTGAAGATTTGATCCCAAAGAAGATCAACTGCTTCTTCATCGCTCGCAGCATTTGGAAAGACTTTCTTAGCCCATTCAAGTCCAGCAGCGGCTGCTACAGTCCAGCTAACCTTGTTGGATTGAGTTGCGATGCGCATTGGCTTCATCGCGAGTCCCATAGCTTTGGCAGAAGCTGAAAGCTTGTCCGCATCCACTCCGTTCAAGGCACCTGGATCAGATGAACGAACTCCTAGACGGCTAGCCTTGTTTTCCAAGAGGTAGTTCATCTCAGCAATCTTGTATTCTGGTACATTGTCCAGACGCTCCATCGGCGCGTGGAGGAATTTCTCGCGGTTGATAAAGTCATCTGTCCACTGAACGATAACCTCATGTGCACCCAAAGCATAAGCTTCTTTCACAATTAAATGAGCCAACTCACGTTGCTCCACATCGATAGAAAGAGCCAAAGTGTGACCAGGCTGCACGTTAATTCCATTCGCAACCAACAATTTCGCATATTTTTCTAGATTTTCTTTAAAATTTGGTAAAACCATTTTATTTGTCCTTTTCTTTTGTTATTTTTCTTTCAAAGCAGAAAATAATCCTGCCAAAGCAATAGCACCTGACAAGAGTGCTGTCGATAGAATAATTGTTTCATCTGCCAGCTCTAGCTGATAGTCAAAAATCTTTTCAGCAGGTTTATCTTCCGTAAAAATCCTAAGCTTCATAAAGATGTTCTCCATTCTAATTCTTAAAACAAATCATCAAACAAACTCAACTGGTTATCCTCTGGCATATTACCAAGAATCCCCATTTCATCCATCTTTTCAACCAAGGTTGATGAAAGTCCACCACGCTTGCGCAGTTCTGTCTTAGAGAGGAACTCACCCTCTTCACGCGCACGTACCAACTGCTTAGCAACGTTCTCTCCCAGACCATCCATTGCTACAAATGGTGGGATGAGGGTATCTCCATCAATGATGAATTCAGTCGCATCACTACGATAGAGATCTAACTTGCCAAACTTAAAGCCACGTTCCCACATTTCATTGACAATCTCAAGAGTGGTATAGAGGTCAATCTCCACATTAGAGGCTTCATTATTCTTCCGTTTTTCAGCGATTTCTTCCATTCTACGCTTAATGGCATCCAAGCCCGCACCCATAATCTTGATATCAAAGGCCTTGGCACGGATAGAGAAGTAAGCACAGTAATAATAAATCGGATGGTGAACCTTGAAGTAGGCTACACGCAAGGCCATCATAACGTAGGCTGCCGCATGGGCCTTAGGGAACATATACTTGATTTTTCCACAGGATTCGATATACCACTCTGGTACCTTATTAGCCTTCATAGCCTCGATGTAGCCATTTCGCTCCTCTTCGGAAATCTTCAGCCACAAACCTTTACGCACCCGTTCCATGATGGTAAAGGCCATCTTAGGTTCGAGACCCGCATGCATGAGGTAAACCATGATGTCGTCCCGACAACCGATAACGGTTGATAGGTCCGCAATTCCTTGCTTGATCAAATCCTGGGCATTTCCCAACCACACATCAGTACCGTGGGATAATCCAGACAACTGAAGCAATTCCGCAAAGGTCGTCGGATGCGTTTCATCGACCATCCCACGTACAAAGTTGGTTCCAAATTCTGGAATCCCCAGCATCCCCGTCGGTGTACCGATTTGCTCAGGAGTCACCCCAAGAACATCAGTTCCTGAAAAGAGGGCCATCACGCCTTCATCATCCATAGGAATTTCATTAGGATCAATCCCAGACAAGTCCTGCAGTTTCCGAATCATGGTCGGATCATCATGTCCCAGCACATCGAGTTTGAGGACGTTCTCATCGATATCGTGGAAGTTAAAGTGGGTGGTCTGCCATTCAGCTGTCACGTCATCCGCTGGATACTGAACAGGCGTAAAGTCGTAAACATCCATGTAGTTCGGAATAACAACGATTCCCCCTGGGTGTTGTCCTGTTGTCCGCTTGACACCGGCAGCACCTTGGGCAAGACGTTCCACCTCTGCATCACGATAAAACTTCCCATAGTCTCGCTCATAGCCCTTGACAAATCCATAAGCAGTCTTAGCAGCAACTGTACCAACCGTTCCTGCACGAAAGGCATACTCCTCACCAAAGATATCACGCACATCCAAGTGAGCGCTAGGCTGGTCTTCTCCCGAAAAGTTCAAGTCAATATCGGGAACCTTGTCCCCATCAAAACCAAGGAAGGTCTCGAAAGGAATATCCTGTCCATTTTTGCTGAGTTTGTGACCACAGTTTGGACAATCCTTATTGGGCATATCAAACCCTGAACCGTAAGAACCATCCGTGATAAACTCGCTGTACTGACACTGACCACAGACATAGTGAGGAGAGAGAGGATTAACCTCCGTAATCCCAATCATAGTCGCAACAAAACTGGACCCAACAGACCCACGAGAACCAACCAAGTAGCCCCGTTCATTGGAACGTTGCACCAGCATCTGCGATGCCAGATAAATCACGGCAAATCCATTCCCCAGAATAGAAGTCAATTCTTTTTCAATCCGCAAATCAACGATATCTGGCAGAGGATTTCCATAAATCTCAAAAGCTTTCTTATAGGTCAGCTCAGCGACCGTTTCTTCAGCCTTGTCGATGAAAGGTGTATACAAGTCACCCTTAACGACCTCAACAGACTCAAAGATATCTGCTAAAGCATTGGTGTTTTCAATAACCAATTTACGAGCCAATTCCTCGCCCAAGAAGGCAAATTCATCCAACATCTCATTAGTCGTTCGAAAATGAGCTTTCGGAAGAGGAGCTGGTTGGGCATGTTCACCATGACCGATGGTTCGGTTAATCATAGCCCCCTGGCCCAAACTACGGACGATAATTTCACGGTAAATCTCTTCTTCCGGTTCGATATAATGGACATTTCCCGTAGCCAGAACAGGCTTGCCAAGACGGTCCCCAACCTCTATCAAACTCTTGATAATAGTCTGGAGCTCCTCCATATCCTTAACCTGCTCCTTAGCAATCAAGGGAGCATAGATAGCCGGTGGCATAACCTCGATAAAGTCATAATACTTGGCCACCTCAACCGCCGCATCCACACCTTGGGAAACAACTGCGTCAAAAACTTCGCCTTCCGAGCAAGCCGACCCCAAAATCAAGCCTTCCCGATGGGCATCTAGAACCGTTCTCGGTATCCGTGGTACTCCTTCAAAGTACTTGGTATTGGACAAAGAAACCAGTTTAAAGATATTTTTTAGACCTACCTGATTCTTGACATAAATAGTCGCATGCTTGATCCGAGCTTTTTTATAAGAGTCCGGACTGATTAAATCAAGGTTTAATCGTGCCAAATCTGTCACACCATGTTTTTCTGCCACTTCCTTTATAAAGATAAAGAGCAGACGGCCAGTTGCTTCCGCATCGTAGTTGGCCATGTGGTGGTGTTCAAGTGCCACACCAAAACGCTTGGTCAAAGGCCCCAAACCATGACGTTTATACTCAGGATAGAGGTTTCTAGCAAACTCCAGTGTATCGATGACTGGCTGGCTAATTTTAGGCAGACCATGGCGCTCATAGTTGGCATTCATAAAGCCAACGTCAAAGGTGGCATTGTGGGCAACTAAGACCGTATCCTTGCAAAACTCTTGGAATTCTTGTAAAACTTGTTCCAGTGGTTTGGCATTTTTAACATGATCATCTGTAATACCTGTTAACTCAGTAGTAAAGGCTGACAAGGGATGCCCAGGATTGATAAATTCATCAAATTCGGCAATAACATTCCCCTTATACATCTTAGAGGCCGCAACCTGAAGCAGGTCATTATAGATAGCTGAAAGTCCCGTCGTTTCCACGTCAAAAACCACATAGGTAGCTTCTGACAAGTCCATCTCCACTTCGTTGTAAACGATAGGAACACGGTCCTCCACGATATTGGCTTCTATTCCATAGATCAGCTGGATTCCCGCTTTCTTGGCTGCCTTATAGCCGTGTGGGAAGGACTGGACATTCCCATGGTCCGTGATGGCAACCGCCTTGTGTCCCCACTTAGCAGCTGTCGCAACGATCTCCTCTACCTCTGGTAGAGCATCCATAGTCGACATATTTGTATGAGCATGAAACTCAACCCGACGCTCACCTTCTGGCATCAAATCCTTCCGCTCATAGTGAACAACTTCCTGCACATCCTGGACGTTCATGGTCAAATCACGCGTGAAGTTATTCATCTCCACATTCCCACGAACTCGAAGCCAAGAATTCTTCTTAATGATGTCAAACTTCTGAGCCTCTTCTTCATTCTTAACCCATTTTTGCATTGAAAAACTTGAAGTGTAGTCTGTCATTTTAAAGTTGATCAAAACGCGACCAGTTCTGGTCACCTTATGCTCCACATCAAAAACGACCCCTTCAAAGACCAGGCGATTTTCCTCAGTCGTCACGTCAATCATCTGGCTAACTTCAGCCTTATCTAGTTTAGGCTTGGCCGCAGCCTTTTTAGCGTGAAAATCAAAGGCTGGCTTCTCTTCTACTGGAGGAGGAGCCATTTGTTCCAGCTGCTCCATAGCCCGGAGCGCTTCCTCATTGGCAGCTTGAACAATCTGTTCATTCTCCGTATGGAAGGCTTCCTCCTGCTCTTGTGTAAGAGCATCATTCTTTTCTATTTGGCATACAAAAGCTGGAAAACCAAACTTTTCGAGTTGCTTTGCCAAATTAGGAAGATGATTCTTCTTAAAGTGCTCCTTATCAATCGCCTCTGAACCTTCAATAATGAGTTGATTTCCCTCCGCACGAACGTTTAAATTCTGGTAAAGAGATTTAAACCCCTGACTTGCACATGGACCTTCAGAAAAAGCCTCTCTATAGTAGGCCTGCAAGAGTTCATTAGAGAATTCTTGAGAAAGAGCCTTGATTTCGAAAACAGCTCGGTTTCCTGTCTTAGAAAATTCTTCACTAAGCCCTTTCTTTAACTCTAAAAAGATTTCAATCGGTAAAATATTAGAAAATACAAAATGAAATTCCCAAATCTTACTAATTTTATGAACCACAACACGCTCAATTCTGGCATCAACAAGAGCAGGATCCCGTCTCAATTGATCAGAAATTCCTAGTTGATTCATTAAAATTTCAAACTTACTTGACATTCATTTTCCTCACATTATTCTCTTACTATTTTACCATAATTAAAGAAAATATATGACTAGTACTATTTCTTAAGTACTGCTAGTTTACACAAATTTGTTCCGTAAAGAAAAAGAAGACTCTCAGAATCTCCTTAGTAAATAAAAAAAGATACCCTAAAGCATCCTCGTAATTAATCGGGAAGACAGGATTCGAACCTGCGACACCTTGGTCCCAAACCAAGTACTCTACCAAGCTGAGCTACTTCC